>CAZGUB010000012.1:4940-19619 GCA_964528935.1 uncultured Flavobacteriaceae bacterium
GGTAACTAAAACTACAAAAAAAAACCTAGCTACCAAACACCAAAAAAACCCGCTATGGGAGCGGGTTTTTTTGTGGGCCTGGCAACAGTATTTTACTCGGCGATTTTGGCGGCCAAATAATCGCCTACCTCACTGGTTTTATAGGCTTTTGCACCCTCTTCTGCCAAGTCTTCGGTTACGATGCCTTCTGCCAGAGAGCGGTTTACCACCCTTCGGATCAAGGCACCTTCATCGTTTAATCCAAAAGCCATTTCAAACATCATGGCGGCAGAGAGTACCGTCGCCAGGGGGTTGGCAATGTCTTTGCCAGCAGCCTGAGGAAAGGAGCCGTGGATGGGCTCAAACAGTCCGATTTCTGCCCCTACCGAGGCCGAAGGCATCAGCCCCATAGAGCCGGAGATCACCGATGCTTCGTCGGTAAGGATGTCTCCAAAAAGGTTTTCCGTAATCAACACATCGTAGCTGTTGGGCCACTGCACCAAACGCATGGCCACCGCATCGACAAATTCGTAGGACACCGCCACTTCGGGATAATCTTTTTCCATGGCTTGGACGGTTTCTCGCCACAGTCGGGAGCTTTCCAAGACATTTGCTTTGTCTACGCAGCAGAGCTTTTTGTTGCGACTCATGGCCAGTTCAAATCCTTTTTTGGCCAGACGCTGTATTTCTTCTCGGGTATAGGTACAGGTGTCGTAGGCGGTGTTGTCATTGTCTTTGCGCCCCCTTTCCCCAAAATAGATCCCGCCGGTGAGCTCGCGTAGGAAGACCAGGTCGGTGCCTTCTATACGTTCGCGCTTCAGCGGCGATTTGTCGATCAGCGAAGGAAAGGTAAAGGTGGGTCGTACATTGGCAAAGAGACCCAATTTTTTTCTCATTTTCAGCAGCCCTTGCTCGGGACGAACTTTGGCCGAGGGGTCGTTGTCAAAACGGGGGTGGCCAATGGCACCAAACAATACGGCATCGGATTGGGTACACACTTGGTGGGTTTCGTCGGGATATGGTTCTCCTACGGCATCGATGGCCGCGGCACCGGTCAGCGCCGGCATCCACACAATATCGTGATTGAATTTTTGGGCGATGGCATCGCAAACTTTTACAGCCTGGTCTATGACTTCGGGTCCAATGCCGTCTCCGGCCAACAGGGCGATTTTTAGTTGCATTAGATAGAGATAATGTTTAACATTTTTTCGGTGGCCTTGATGGCCGATACGGTCTGGTCAGAGTCCAAACCGCGGGTAGAAAATTCTTTGTCTTTATTTTTCCAAGTAATTACAGTTTCGCACAAGGCATCGGAATTACTGCCCGGCGGAATGCGCACGGCATAATCTGTGAGTTGGGGCAGTTCCCATTTTCTTTTTTTGTAAATCTTTTTGATGGCATTCATAAATGCGTCAAACTGTCCGTCTCCCGAGGCATTTTCTTCCAATATTTCTCCCTCTATATCTAGGGAGACTACGGTGCCGGGTTGCAGTCCTTTGGCGTGGGTGAGCACATAAGATTTTACTTTTACCTTCTGTATGGCGTGGCTGTTGAGTACATCGGAAATAATGTAGGGGAGGTCTTCGGTGGTGACAATTTCTTTTTTGTCGCCCAGCTCGATGATGCGTTGGGTTACTTTCTTGATTTCCTCATCGTTGAGTGTAATGCCCAATTTCTGAAGGTTTTTTTGGATATTGGCTTTTCCGGAAGTCTTTCCTAGGGCGTATTCTCGGGTTCTGCCAAAGCGTTCGGGCAACAGGTCGTTGTAGTAAAGGTTTTTCTTTTTGTCGCCGTCGGCATGGATTCCGGCGGTTTGAGTAAAAACGTTTTGTCCCACAATGGGTTTGTTGGCGGGGATTCTGAAACCGGTAAAGGTGGCAACCAGTTGGCTCACCTTGTACAGGGAGCTTTCGTTGATGTTGATTGCTGCCTCCGGGATAAAATCTTTGATGGTGGCCACTGCACTGGCTAGCGGGGTGTTGCCGGCCCGTTCTCCCATGCCGTTTACGGTGAGGTGCAATCCATGGCAGCCCGCTCTTACGGCCTCCATGGCGTTGGCGACTCCCAGGTCGTAGTCGTTGTGGCCGTGAAAATCAAAGTGGATATCGGGATATTTTTGAACCACTTCGGCCACACAGGCATGGGCTTCGTGAAAGGTCAGAATTCCCAAAGTGTCGGGCAGCATCACCCTTTTGACAGGCAGGCTACAGACAAAATCCAGATAATCCATCACATACCCCTTGGAATTGCGCATGCCATTGCTCCAGTCTTCCAGATATACATTGGTATCGATGTCGTTTTTTTGGGCTTCCAGCACATGGATTTCTATGGCTTTGAAGTGCTCGTCGGGTGTTTTCTTGAGTTGGTGCTTGAGATGGTTGAGGGATCCTTTGGTGAGCAGGTTCTGCACTTTGGCTTGGGTTTGTATCATCCAATCGATGGAAGTTCCCCCATCGACAAAAGTGAGGATTTCTACGCGCCTTTCGAAGCCTTTGCTTTGAGCCCATTGGGTAATGGCTCTTACTGCATTGAGCTCTCCTTCCGAAACCCGGGCCGAAGCCACTTCTACCCGATCTACAGACAGTTCCTCTAGCAGCAACTTGGACAAGGTAAGTTTTTCGGCTACAGAAAATGAAACCCCCGAAGTCTGTTCCCCGTCCCGCAGGGTGGTGTCCATGATCTCAATTGTTCTTTTTTTCATCGCCAAAAAGGGTAGGGGATTCTACTACAGCGGGGTTTTTTGGGCAAAAGTTCGAATTTTCTCTTTGATGTTCAACAGGTAGTCGATGTCATCGAAACCGTTGGTCATGTTTTCTTTTTTGTAGGGGTTGATCTCAAAATTTTCGGAAGTTCCCTCGGCATCGATGGTGATTTTTTGTTGAGGCAAATCGATGGTCAAATTCGTTCGAGGATCCGCGGCGATGGCGGCAAAGATCTTTTCCAAAAATTCGGGACTGACCTGCACGGGCAACACCCCAACGTTGAGGCAGTTGTTTCTAAAAATATCGGCAAAAAAACTGGAAACCACACACCTAAATCCATAGTCGTAGATGGCCCAGGCGGCGTGCTCTCGGGATGATCCGGAGCCAAAATTTTTCCCGCCGACCAATATTTTCCCGCTATAGGTAGTGTCGTTGAGTACAAAATCTACTTTGGGGCTGTCGTCGTTGTTGTAGCGCCAATCTCTAAAAAGGTTGTCTCCAAAACCGACCCGTTCTGTGGCTTTTAAGAATCGTGCGGGGATGATCTGATCGGTATCTACATTTTCTATGGGCAGTGGCACGGCACTGCTGTTGAGGATGTCAAATTTGTCGTATGCCATTAGGAGTTGATTAGGGTTCTGGGATCGGTTACTTTTCCGGTTACGGCGGCGGCGGCGGCCATGATGGGGCTGGCCAGCAAGGTTCGTGAACCGGGCCCCTGGCGGCCTTCAAAATTGCGGTTGGAAGTGCTCACGGCATATTTTCCCGCCGGAACTTTGTCGTCGTTCATGGCCAAACAGGCCGAGCAGCCGGGCTCGCGCAGCTCAAAACCGGCTTCGTGGAGGATGTCCAACAACCCCTCTTCGGCGATGGCTTTTTCTACTTTGTGAGATCCGGGAACCAGCCAGGCGGTGACGTTAGGGGCTTTTTTGCGTCCTTTGACGATGGAGGTAAAGGCCCTAAAATCTTCGATCCTGCCGTTGGTACAGCTGCCGATAAAGACAAAATCGATGTCTTTTCCGATCATGCTTTCTCCTTCCTGGTAGCCCATATAGTTGAGGGATTTTTCATAGGTGGCCGCTCCTCCCTCTACCGCATCGGCGGTGGGGATGTTTTTGGAGATGCCGATCCCCATACCGGGATTGGTGCCAAAAGTGATCATGGGTTCTATCTCGTTTCCGTCAAAGAAAAACTCCTTGTCGAAAGCTGCACCCTCGTCGGTGAACAACTCTTGCCAGTAATCCATGGCTTTGTCCCAGTCGGCACCTTTGGGCGTAAATTCTCGGTCTTTGATGTAATGGAAAGTCTTTTCGTCCGGAGCAATCATGCCGCCTCTGGCACCCATTTCTATGCTGAGGTTACAAACGGTCATTCGGCCTTCCATGCTCATGTTTTTGAACACCTCTCCGGCATATTCTACAAAGTAACCGGTGGCACCCGAAGTAGTGAGTTGGGAAATGATGAAGAGTGCTACGTCTTTTGGGGTTACGCCATTTTGAAGATTTCCGTTGATGGTGATCCTCATTTTCTTGGGTTTGGGCTGGAGTATGCACTGGGTAGACAATACCATTTCTACTTCCGAAGTTCCAATGCCGAAAGCAATAGCACCAAAAGCACCGTGGGTAGAGGTGTGTGAATCCCCACAGACAATAGTGGCCCCCGGCAGAGTAATCCCGTATTCGGGTCCCACAACGTGGACGATGCCGTTTTTTTCGTGTCCCAGACCCCAGTAGGAAATGCCGTGGGCCTTGGCATTTTCTTCCAAAGCTGCCAGTTGTTTGGCAGATAGGGGGTCTTCAACCGGCAAATGCTGGTTGATGGTAGGGGTGTTGTGATCTGCGGTGGCAAAAGTGCGCTCGGGGTACATCACTTTGATGTTTCTGTTTTTTAGACCCAAAAAGGCTACAGGGCTGGTCACTTCATGGACCATGTGGCGGTCGATGAACAACACATCGGGCCCTTGCTCGATTTGCTGGACAATATGCTTGTCCCAAACTTTGTCAAAAAGTGTTTTTTTCATACTACTGCAAAAGTAAGTGTTTTAAAATCCGCAGGCCTCGATTATTTTGGGAATATCGTCATCGTTGACTTCCTTCTTTTGGTCTGCAACTTTTAGAAATTCGGAGTAAACTTTGTCCAACTGCAATTTGTCCAGTTCGAATCCGATATTTTTGGCGCGATAGGCCAGTGCAGCTCGACCGCTTCTTGCTGTCAGGACAATGGCAGATTCGGTAACGCCCACATCGTGGGGATCCATGATTTCGTAGGTTTCTCTGTTTTTGATTACTCCATCTTGGTGGATGCCGGAGCTGTGGGCAAAGGCATTGGCGCCCACCACGGCTTTGTTGGGTTGAACCGGCATGCCCATGCTGTCGGAAACCAGCTGGCTGGTGGAGTAGAGGAGTTTGGCGTTGATGCCGGTGTCGAGCTTTAAATCGGGGTGTTGCCGCATGATCATCACCACCTCTTCCAAGGAGGTGTTGCCGGCGCGTTCTCCGATTCCGTTGATGGTACACTCAATCTGTCGCGCACCGTTCATGACACCGGCAATGGAATTGGCCGTGGCCAAGCCCAAGTCGTTGTGGCAGTGACAAGAAAGGGTGGCTTTGTCGATGCCGGTTACATTTTCTTTGAGGTATTTGATTTTGGCACCGTATTCCTCCGGCAGGCAATAGCCGGTGGTATCGGGAATGTTGAGCACTGTCGCACCTGCTTTGATCACAGCCTCGCATACCCGTGCCAAAAAAGCATTGTCTGTCCTTCCGGCGTCCTCGGCATAAAACTCGATATCTTCGACAAAGGTTTTGGCGTATTTTACGGCGGCTACCGCCCGCTTGATAATGTCTTCTCTGTTGGAGTTGAATTTGTATTTGATGTGGGAATCCGAAGTTCCTATCCCGGTGTGGATACGCGATTTTTTTGCGTCTTTTAGAGCCTCTGCTGCCACTTCGATGTCTTTTTTGACCGCACGGGTCAATCCGCATACCCGGGCATTTTTGATCAATCGGGCAATCTGTACGACCGAGTCAAAATCTCCGGGACTGGAAATGGGAAAGCCCGCCTCCAATACGTCTACGCCCAATGCATCCATGCGCTCGGCGATTATGAGTTTGTTTTTGGTGTCTAATTTACAACCCGGAACTTGCTCTCCATCCCGCAAAGTAGTGTCAAATATTTGTACCCTTTCTTGAGCCATCTTTGGATTGAATTCAAATACAGAACGAAAGTAGTGCGAAATGGTAAAATATGGGAATATTTGCTTATTTTTATTACAATATTCTCTACCTTTGTTTTTAGTTTAAGTAGCTAATAAACAAGGATTTAAACTCGTATTTGTTACAATGATTAATGAACTAAAAGACAATTTATTCCAGCTGATAAAGTCTCTGACCAAATCAGAGAAGCGACAATTCAAGTTGTACGTGGGTCGCATGGGCTCCAACAACAACGCAAAATTTATCAGCCTGTTTAATTTTTTGGACAAGTTAGACAAGTACAGCGAAAAAGCCATATTGGAAAAGGGAATTGTTACCAAACAGCAGCTGTCCAATCTCAAAGCCCACCTGTACAAGCAAATCCTGATCAGCCTTAGGCTCAATCCCATTCATCAAAACATTCGTATTCAGATCCGCGAGCAAATGGATTTTGCTGTGATTTTGTACCAAAAGGGTCTGTACAAGCTGAGTTTAAAAATTTTGGACAAAGCCAAAGCCTTGGCATTGAAAAACGAAGAAAAATATGCTGCCTACGATATTGTGGAGTTTGAAAAACTCATCGAATCACAGTACATTACCCGCAGCTTGTCCAATCGTGCCCAAGCTTTGATCGAGCAGGCAGACAGCCTAAGGACTCACAACGACCTGACCAGCCAGCTTTCCAATCTTTCCTTGTTACTCTACGAAAGATTGATTAAAACCGGATATGCCAAAAGCGATGACGAGTTTAGAGAAATCACCAAGTTTTTTTACGAAAAAATGCCACCGCTGGAGTTGGATCAATTGGGATTTAGAGAAAAACTTTGGTATTACAAGGCCCATGTTTGGTATAGCTTTTTGGTTCAGGACTTTCTCTCTTGTTTTAAGTACGCCAGCAAATGGGTGGACATGTTCAACGAAAATCCCGAGATGATCGCCATACATCCCGTATTTTATCTCAAAGGAAACAACTTTTTGATGGAATCTTTGGCCTTAATCAAATACCCCGAAAAGTTTAAAGAAACTCTCCACCAAATGTTGGTTCAGGTCAAGGACGAAGATTTTCCCAAAAATGACAATCTGGAAGCCCTTGTCTTTTTGTATTCCTACAACAACCGTTTCAACCTGCATTTTCTTCAAGGAACCTTCAGAGAGGGGCTGGAGATCATCCCCAATGTCATCAATGGAATCGAAGTATACCAAAACAAAATAGACCCCCACCATGTGATGATGTTTTACTACAAAATTGCCTGTTTGTATTTTGGGGTGGAGGACAACGAAAAATGCATTGTTTATCTCAATAAAATCATCCACAACAAGCACCTCAAGATGCGCGAGGATTTGTTGTGTTTTACTCGAGTACTCAATGTGGTGGCCCATTACGAAGCCGGATTCGATTACCATTTGGAAAATCACCTGCGGGAAACCTATAAGTTTTTAATCAAAATGGACGATTTGCACGAGGTGCAAAAAGCCATGATTCGATTTGTTCGTTCACTCGGAGACATTTATCCCCACGAGCTCAAGGCGGCCTTTGTAAAACTCCACAAAGAACTGAAACAATACGAAGACGACCGCTACGAGCGACGGGCCTTTTTGTATTTGGACATTTTGTCCTGGTTGGAGAGCAAAATCGAAAACCGCCCGGTGGGCGACATCATCAGAGAAAAAGCCCAAATCATCAATCGCAAAGCGCGAAACTCCATTGAGGTGTAATCGGCGGGGGAGCCACTATCGTCAGCGGTATACCGCTGGTGGGATGTTCTACAATCAGACAACGGGCATGCAGGTCGATGCTCCCATCGGGATTGCTCCTCTTGGCTCCATACTTCAAATCTCCTTTGATGGGAAAACCAATACTAGACAGCTGACTTCGGATTTGGTGGTGCCGACCCGTCTCTAATGCAATCTCCAAAACGGTATAGCGGCTCAATTCCCTTACTTTTTTGTAGTGTAGTACCCCCTTCTTGGATTGGGCGACCTCCTCATTGTATGCAAACGACTTATTCATTTTGGGATTTCTTTTCAGCCAGTGGGTGAGAGTCGCTTTTGAAGGGGAAAGGGAGTTCCCTACGATGGCCCAGTAGGTTTTTTCGGTTTTCCTCTCTTTGAACTGCTGGTTCATGCGGATCAAAGCTTTTGAGGTTCGGGCAAAGAGCACCACTCCACTGGTCGGTCGGTCCAAGCGATGGATCACCCCCAAAAATGCAGCACCGGGTTTGTTGTACTTTTTTTTGATGTATTCTTTGACTTCCTCAACCAGTGGTCGGTCTCCGGTGCGGTCGCCTTGAACCAGATCGCCCGGCGATTTGTTGACAGCGATCAGGTGATTGTCTTCGTAGAGAACCTCTGGCACGGCAAAAGGGATAAACTAATACTGTTCTTTGTTGTTGGGAAAATCTCGACTTTTTACGTCTTGGGCGTAATCATTTACTGCCTTTGAAATGGCTCCGTTTAGGTCGAGGTAGCGTCGCAAAAATCGGGGGCTGAATTCCTTATTCATACCCAGCATGTCGTTCAGGACCAGCACTTGTCCATCTACACCACCTCCGGCACCAATTCCAATGATGGGAATACTCACCGTTTGGGTCACTTTTTCCGCCAACTTTGCGGGAATTTTTTCCAGTACTATTGCAAAGCAGCCTGCTTTCTCCAGCATTTTGGCATCTTGGATCAGTTGCTCGGCCTCTGCCGACTCCTTGGCCCTGACGGTATAAGTACCAAACTTGTAGATCGACTGAGGAGTCAGACCCAAATGTCCCATCACAGGGATTCCAGCCTGAAGAATGCGTTCTATTGAATCTTTGATTTGACTGCCTCCCTCCAGTTTTACCGCATGGGCGCCAGCCTCTTTCATGATGCGAATGGCCGATCGTAGGGCTTCTTTGGAGTCGGCCTGATAGGTGCCAAAAGGAAGATCAACCACCACCAAAGCCCGCTCTACTCCACGTATGACACTGGCGGCATGATATATCATCTGATCCAATGTGATGGGCAAAGTGGTCTCATGACCCGCCATGACATTGGACGCCGAGTCGCCCACCAAGATCACATCAATGCCCGCCTTGTCCACGATCCCAGCCATGGTGTAGTCATAGGCTGTTAGCATGGCAATTTTTTCCCCTTGGGCTTTCATCTCGGCCAAGGTTCTGGTGGTAATCCGCGAATAATTTTCTATTGCTTTAGACATATCGACTGTAAAAGTAGTTTTTTTTGAATTTATGTCGTAAAAATAGAACATTCTTTACCACAAATATGACAAGCTGTCAGGGATATTAATATGGCACAATGCTTGGAATAGCACTAGGAAATAAAATTCATTATGAGCAAAATAATTGGAATAGACTTAGGAACCACCAACTCATGCGTTTCCGTTATGGAAGGAAACGAACCGGTAGTCATTCCTAACGCCGAAGGAAAAAGAACCACCCCTTCTGTGATCGCATTTGTAGAAGGAGGCGAAATAAAAGTAGGAGACCCAGCCAAAAGACAGGCGGTAACCAACCCTACCAAAACCATTGCATCTGTCAAGCGATTTATGGGAAACAAATTTTCCGAATCCAGCAAAGAAGCAAAAACCGTTGCCTACAAAGTTGTAAAAGGAGACAATGACACCCCCAGGGTAGACATCGACGGTCGCTTGTACACCCCTCAAGAATTGTCTGCCATGATTTTACAAAAAATGAAAAAGACCGCCGAGGATTATATTGGTCAAGACGTGAGTGAGGCAGTCATTACCGTTCCTGCCTACTTCAACGATGCCCAGCGTCAGGCCACCAAAGAAGCCGGGGAAATCGCCGGTCTCAAAGTCCAAAGAATCATCAATGAGCCCACTGCTGCCGCTTTGGCTTTTGGCTTGGACAAGAAAAGCGGGAGCGACAGCAAAATTGCCGTTTACGATTTAGGAGGTGGGACTTTTGATATTTCCATACTCGAATTGGGAGACGGTGTTTTTGAGGTGTTGTCCACCAACGGAGACACCCATTTGGGAGGAGACGATTTTGACCAAGTCCTGATCGATTTCTTGGCCGATGACTTCAAAAAAGCCGAGCAGATCGACCTACGAGAAGACCCCATGGCCTTGCAGCGCCTTAAAGAGGCTGCAGAAAAAGCCAAAATCGAATTGTCCTCCTCAGCACAAACCGAAATCAACTTGCCCTATGTTACGGCCACAGCCTCCGGTCCCAAGCACTTGGTGACTACCCTGACCCGAGCCAAATTTGAGCAACTCTCCGATGAGTTGGTCAAAAGATCCATGGCCCCCGTCAAAAAGGCCTTGGACGATGCCGGGCTTTCCACCAGTGACATCGACGAGGTAATCTTGGTCGGGGGTTCCACCCGGATTCCCATCATCCAAGAAGAAGTAGAAAAGTTTTTTGGAAAAAAACCTTCCAAGGGTGTCAATCCCGACGAGGTAGTTGCCATTGGCGCAGCCATACAAGGAGGCGTATTGACCGGAGACGTTAAAGATGTTTTGTTGCTCGATGTAACCCCCCTTTCTCTGGGCATAGAAACCATGGGAAGCGTAATGACCAAACTCATCGATGCCAACACCACCATTCCCACCAAAAAATCTCAAGTCTTTTCTACGGCTGCAGACAACCAACCCTCTGTAGAGATACACGTTTTGCAGGGAGAACGTTCCATGGCGGCCGACAACAAGACCATTGGAAGATTTCACCTCGACGGCATTCCACCCGCCCCCAGAGGAACACCTCAAATCGAGGTTACCTTCGATATCGATGCCAATGGAATCATAAAGGTAAGTGCCTTGGACAAGGCCACCGGAAAATCCCAAGACATTCGTATCGAGGCCTCCTCTGGACTCACCGAAGAAGAAATCGAGAAAATGAAGCAAGAAGCAGAAGCCAATGCCGAAAGCGATAAAAAAGCCAAAGAAGAGGTGGACAAGCTCAACAGTGCCGATCAGATGATTTTCCAAACCGAAAAACAACTCGAAGAATTTGGAGAAAAACTCTCGGCAGAAAAGAAAGCACCCATAGAAACGGCACTCCAAGAACTCAAAAAAGCGCACGAATCCAAAGACCTCTCGGCCATCGATGCGGCCATGGAGAAGATCAACGAAGCCTGGAAAAACGCTTCTGAAGAGATGTATAAGGCACAAGCCGAATCCCAACAAGGCGATGCTACACCCCCACCGGGAGCCGATGCCAAGACTGCCGAAAAAGGAGGTGACGACGTTCAGGATGTAGATTTCGAAGAAGTCAAAGACTGATTTTTATCTCCCTTACCGACAAAACCTTCCGTCCATGACTGGCGGAAGGTTTTATTATTTTAAATTGGAACATGGAAAAACAAAAAATACTCGAGCGCTGCAATGCCTTGACCAAAGGCAACCTGATGGAAACCCTCCAAATAGAATTTGTCGATGTGGGAGAAGATTTTCTTTCTGCCCGAATGCCCGTTAGCTCGCGGGTACACCAATTGGACGGAATTCTCCACGGTGGCGCTACCGTTGCACTGGCAGAGACTGTGGGCAGTGCAGCTGTGGCCGTCTTGAATCGCGATGCCAAAGTATCCACCGTAGGGATAGAAATCTCAGCCAATCACCTCAGAAGCGTCAGCGAGGGACATGTCACAGCCACCGCCAAACCCATTCACATGGGAAAAACCATACAGCTATGGGAGATCAAGGTTGTCGACCATCAACAACAGTTGATTTCTCATTGCAAATTGTCCACTTTTTCTCGACCCAAAAAATAAATGAAAACGCCCCGATTGGAAGAGGTTTTTAATCAGTTGCTGTCGCAAAACCGGCCTTTTGTTTTTTATCGATTGCCAAAAAGTAAGACGGTACACTGCTTTTTTCAAGAAGATCAAACCCTCAATTCAACCCCAGCCCTCAAGGTCGAGGGTTTTGTCATGAGCCGATTCGATGCCCCACTCCCCGCCGTCTACATCTCAAATAAAAACCATCTGGAATTTGACGCTCCCACCCAGTGCCATCGCGCTGGAATTCCATCCTTTCAACAAGAAAAATCTGAAAAAGAAGCCTTTACTACCTTGGTTCAAAAGACTTTAAAAGCCATAGAAAACGGTCGCCTCAAAAAATTGGTTGTGGCCCGTAAGATCAACCTTCAACGAACGGTTGATCCCGTGGTATTGTTTTCCAATTTGTGCGCCCTTTACTCCCAAGCCATGGTCTATTTCTGGTACCATCCCAAAGCAGAAACATGGGTCGGTGCTACCCCCGAACAGTTGTTTTCGGTACGTTCTTCACGACTCACCACCATGGCCTTGGCGGGGACCATGACCCGCAACGAGAAAGAGGAATATCAATGGGGCCGAAAGGAAGTAGCAGAACAAAAATGGGTCAAAGACACCCTGTTCGCCCAGTTGCAAGACTTGTTCCTATCGGGTTCGATCCAATGTTCTAAAACCCATACCAAAAGTGCCGGCAATTTGGTGCATTTGTGCAATGAATTGTCCGTGGATTTTCAAAATTTGGCTTTGGCCGAGTGGGTTGCCAAACTCCACCCCACCCCCGCAGTAGGTGGAATCCCCTTGGCGGAAGGCATGAGTTTTTTACAGCAAAACGAAAACTTGGACAGGGCCTATTACGCCGGTTTTTTGGGTCCCGTTACTACTGCCGGCAATACAGAACTGTTTGTGAATTTGCGCTGCGCCAAAATATCCAATGGGCAGATCAGCCTCTATGTTGGAGCGGGAATTACCAAAGACAGTGACCCCGAACAGGAGTGGGAGGAAACCCAAAACAAAGCCAAAACCTTGTGGACGGCACTCCCCTAAAAAAAGAGGGGGCATCCCCTTTTGTTTTTGTATTTTTGTAGGGCTATGAATACGAAATTTCTTGGAGCATATGCCGCTTAGATATCCCGAAATTCCCTTGGCCCAAATTGTGGTGCGGTTTTGTGAAAGAAAAGGAATTCAGAACATCGTGATTTGTGCCGGTTCACGCAATGCACCTTTGACCAACGGCTTTGTAGAACATCCTTTTTTTAAGACCTACAGCATTGTCGACGAGCGGTCTGCAGCCTTTTTTGCCATGGGAATGGCCCAGCAACTCAAAACTCCTACTGCCGTGGTCTGTACCTCGGGCTCTGCCCTGCTCAACTTCTATCCTGCGGTAGCCGAAGCCTTTTACAGCAACATTCCTTTGGTGGTTATTTCTGCCGATCGTATGCCGCACCACATCGATATCGGCGATGGGCAAACCATTCGCCAAAAAGGTGTTTTTGAGCCACATTTGGTCGATTTTGCTTATCTCACACCCGATGTCACCCATGCCAGTGAGACTATATTGGAAAATCCCCATCAAAAATTGGTTGCCCCAACGGCCACCAAAGAAGAATTGGTTCGGCGACAGCTCGAGATTGAAAGCGAAAACCAAAAGCTGCTCCACTCGGTTTTTGAAAATTGCACACAAAAGAGGGGCCCGGTACACCTCAATGTCCCTATGGAAGAGCCACTGTATGGTATGACGGACATAGCGTTGGATTTGATCCCAACTAAAGTTCCAAAGATAAAATCGCTCAAAGTAGATTTTTTATCCCTCAATAAGCAATGGCAACAGGCATCCAAAAAGCTGATCTTGGTGGGGGTCAATGATCCGAAAACCATCGACAACCAATTTTTACAGCAGCTCAATGATGACCCCTCTGTGGTGCTGATGACCGAGACGACATCCAACATCCAAGGAGCCGATAGTATTCCCTCTATCGATACACTGATCGCCCCATTAGAAAATAGTAATCCCGAATTTTTCAACTTCCTACAACCCGATATTCTCCTCACTTTTGGTGGGATGGTGGTATCCAAAAAAATCAAGAAATTCCTGAGGAACTATCGTCCCAAAACCCACTGGCATGTGGATCTCTATCGCGCCTACGACACCTATTACTGTCTGGAAAATCATTTGAGCATGACCCCCAACGATTTTCTGATGAAATTACTAAAGGGTCAACCCAAAACAGAAAGTGATTACAAGCAGGAGGTTTTGAGCCGCTATAGAAAGCAAGCCCGGCGGGGAATACAATATCTAAAAACAATACCCTTTTCTGATCTCAAAGCTTTTCAAACCATTTTTAAAAACCTCCCCAAAAGAATACACCTGCAACTGGCCAACAGTTCTACCGTTCGTTATGCCCAACTTTTTGAAATGCCCCCACAAGCCGAAGTTTTTGGCAATCGTGGAACCAGTGGAATCGATGGATCTACAGCTACCGCCGTTGGAGCTGCTTTGATCAACGCCCACCAGACGCTGCTCATTACAGGAGATTTGAGTTTTTTTTACGACATCAATGGCTTGTGGAATAATTACATTCCCCCCAGCTTTAGGATCCTGCTAATCAATAATGGGGGAGGAGGAATTTTTAGGATTCTCCCGGGCGAAAAAGACCAACCCAAGTACGACACCTATTCCGAAACTGTCCACAAGCGGGATGCTCGCCAGCTCTGCAAAGCTTTTGGGCTAAAATACAGCACCGCAAAATCCAATTTCGGACTGCAGTGGGCTTTGAAAAGCTTTTTTAAACCTTCGCGCCGTCCCCGACTTTTGGAGATCAAAACCCCCAGAAAATTAAATGATAGAATCCTTTTAAATTATTTTAAAGCCATGCAAAAGCCCTAAATTTGTGAAAAATATGATACCAATGAAAAAGATAAAATGGGAATGTTTGGCAGAATACAGCGATATCAAGTTCGAAATTTTCGAAGGAGTCGCCAAAATTACCATCAACCGGCCGCAAGTTTACAATGCGTTCCGACCCGAGACCAACATTCAAATGCTTGAAGCCATGGAGGGGTGCCGAGAACGCAACGAT
>CAZGUB010000013.1:0-18490 GCA_964528935.1 uncultured Flavobacteriaceae bacterium
TTCCGAAGGGTATTTGGTTACCAAGGGCAAACCCACCAAGACCATCCTACCAGGAGTGTTTGCTGCGGGAGACGTACAGGACAAAGAGTACCGACAAGCCGTAACTGCAGCCGGCACAGGCTGTATGGCTGCCTTAGATGCAGAACGCTATTTACAAACCATTTAGTAAGGATCTCCTTCGGGGGTTGTGGCCTGAAAATGCAAGAGATTTTGATCTTCAAAACCATAGCTGATGTCTATGGGATGGCAACAAATCTCACAATCTTCAACATAGTTGGTATGCTGTAGAGAGGGATCCAGCAACATGGAGATTTCTTCCCAACAATAGGGACACTGAAAAAATTGTTCAAACATCAGTTTTGATTTAGAGACTCTATACTTGCTATCAGTTCCTCCCACTTTTTCATGTACAATGCGAGCTGTTTTTTCTTTTCTTGATACTGGTCAAAGAAATGGGGAATGCTGATGGTCTGATCATAGTTGATTTCCAATTCCAAGTCGATGGTTTTAATTTCTCGCTCCAAAGTAGCTATTTGATCTTCTACTTTGCTGAGTTTGTTCCTGAGGGATTTTTCCTGTTTTTGAAGAGCATAATCATTCGATTTGGCCGATTGGGTTTGGGGTTTTTTCTCTACTTTTTCGAGTGCTTTTAGAGAATCCAATTTTTTGTTTTCCAAATAGGTATTGACATCGTCTAGGTACAACTTGGTTTTGCCCTCTTTGAATTCGAGTACTTGATGGCACAAACCGGAGAGAAAATCCCTGTCGTGGGAAACCAACAGGAGGGTACCTTCGAAATGGATTAGGGCTTCTTTCAATATTTTTTTGGATTGGATGTCCAGGTGGTTGGTGGGTTCGTCCATGACCAATACATTGAAGGGCTGGAGCAGTAATTTACAGAGGGCCAAACGGTTGCGCTCCCCCCCGGAGAGTACGCTTACTTTTTTCTCTACATCCTCTCCTCTAAAAAGAAAAGCACCCAGCAAATCTCTGACCCTAGATCGGTTGTCTTTGTTAGCAGCCTCTTGTGCCGTTTCTAAAACAGACCTAGAAGGTTCTAAGGTTTCTGATTGGTTTTGTGCAAAGTAACCTATTTTGACATTGTGCCCCAGCTTTAGCTGACCGGTTCCCTTGATTTCGGAAACCAATAGTTTGGCCAAAGTAGATTTCCCTTGACCGTTTTGACCTACAAAAGCCATTTTGATCCCTCTTTCCACGAACAGGTCCAAATTGCTGAGGACAGTTTTATCGCTATAACTTTTGCCCAAGCCTTGGATCTCAAAAATCATTTTTCCCGGCTGGAGGGCAACGGGAAATTTGAGATTCATGGTTTGGGTTTCGGTGTCATCAACGACAATCCGTTCCACTTTTTCTAGCTTTTTGATCAGGGATTGGGCCATGCTCGCTTTTGAGGCTTTGGCACGAAAACGCTCAATCAGTTTCTCGGTTTGTTGGATTTGCTTTGCTTGATTTTTTTGGGCGGCTTGCTGCTGAATTCGCATTTCTTCCCTTAGGGTCACAAAGGCGGTGTAGGGCTTTTTGAGGTCAAAATAGTGTTTATTGACAATTTCTATGGTGCGATTGGTCACCTGATCCAAAAACATAATGTCGTGAGACACCAAAACAACTGCGCCTTTGTATTTCATTAAAAACTGCTCCAACCATTCTATGGAATCGATGTCCAGGTGGTTGGTGGGTTCGTCCAGCAACAGCAAGTCGTGTGATTTAAGTAGAATTTTGGCCAGCTCAATCCGCATGCGCCAACCGCCGGAAAAAGTATGGGTCGGTTGGTCAAAATCTTTGGCGGTAAACCCCAGTCCGGTGAGTACTTTTTCGGTTTGAGCTTGGTAGTGGTAGCCCCCCAAAACCTCAAACTCAGTACCCAAGTCGCTCAAGTCTTGTATGAGTCCTTGATAGTCGTCGCTTTCGTAATCGGTTCTGCTATTGAGTGATTCGCTTACCTGTTCCTGGCGAGATTGATTGGCGAGGATTTCTGGAAATGCCTGATAGGTTTCCTCCAAAACGGTACGGTGATTGGCGACTTCTAATTCCTGAGGCAGGTAGCCCAAGGTGGCATTTTTTTCGATAGAAATTTCGCCCTCGGAGGCACTATTTTCTCCCGCCAATAATTTGAGTAGGGTACTTTTTCCGGCACCATTTTTACCTATAAGACCGATGCGGTCTCCTCTTCCGATCCTGAAAGATAGACTTTCGAAAAGTACTGTTCCGCCAAAAGATACTCCCAAGTTTTGTACGTCGAGCATGGTCTTGTGTTCTAGTAGCGAAAATACTTATTTTCAAAACGTTTTATATCGACCTCGGGGGGGAGATTTTGATGGTTTTCTATGTGTTGGTAGAGCCAATGCGACAATAGGGGAGATTGGAGTACGCCTCGAGTACCGACACCATTGAGAATATACAGTCTGTGGTGTTGGGGATGTTTTCCCAAAAGAGGTCTTCGATCGATTACGGTAGCCCTTATTTGGGCTTTGTGTTCGATCACTTGAAAGGGCAATTTCAAAAATTGATGCAGTTTGTCCAAGAGCCATGTACTGCCTTTTTTGGAAACCGTGGTGCTTTTGTCGTTACGCTCGAAGGTGGCGCCTACCCAAAACTTGTGTTCTCCCATGGGAGAAAGAAAAATAGGTCCTTTGAAAATGACCTCCTGTTGGAGCTGATCACATTGGATGGTGAGAATTTGTCCTTTGGATCCCACCAGTGGCAGGTAGTTAAAAAATGGATTTTTTACCCCTTGATATCCCTCACAAAACACCAAATTGTCGGCTTGTATATTTTCGTATTTGACAAAATCGGGAAAGATCATTAGGGTCTGATGATTCATTTTTTGGGAAATGAATTGACCCGGAATCAGCTTTTTCCGATAGTGACTCACTAGGGCTTTGTTGTCAATTTTTGCGGTATGGTAAACTTCTCCCATTCCAAAGGGAGCATGAATTCCTATAGGGGTATTTTCTATTTGCAAATTGGGGTTTAAAAAATTTTTGAGGATGGGAAGAGTGGCCGCATGAATCCATTCGTTTTGCTCTCTTACATCATTGAAAATTCTAAATATCGGTAAAGAGAAAAAAAACTTGGCTGGAATCTTATTCTGTAAATTTGTGTAAAAAGCCTCGGCATATTGCAAAAACTCTTGCGCCTTCCATACGGGCTTTAACCTTTTTAAAACCGTAGGATTTACAATTCCTGCGGCGAGAAGGGAAGCACTTTCTTCCTGGGGAGGAGCGATGACAACAAATTTTTTTTGGTGGCGGCGGAGCTGTTCTGCATAGCTAAGCCCTGCAATTCCAAAGCCAACGATAAGAGTATTTACTTTCATAAAACAAAAAAAGCGTTATCCAGGATAACGCTTTAAAACTGTTAATAATTTAAATCAATTGTTCCACAAGTCTTGTTCGTAATCTCGGATTACTGATTTAATTCTTTGAGACTCTAGCAAAGTTCTTAGAGCATCCTCTTTTATGTAATCATTTATGTTTCTGTCCTCGTAGATATTTTCTTCTTTGTAAATCATGGAATTGAACCTACGGGAATTTAGCATATGATCAAAAGTAATTGGTTGAGAGGAATTTTTGGAATTGAATACTGTTTGATTATTTAATGTCATTCTAGCATCTGGAAACCAAATCCAGAATAGTTCTACAGGAGAGTCATTGGTTTGAGGATTTGAAAGATATTTTTGCAGATTACTTGGTTGGATTACAACCGGACAAATTCCTAATAATCTATATTTTAATTCACCTAACCTTTTGTCTACATACCAAGTGCCCTTAATTCTATATTGCCTTACGTACTTTGCTGAAAGTTCATATTTGTTAATCAAAGTGTTATCCCAACCCAATTCAGGGTTCTGTTCATATCTTTCTTTTGCTAGATCAGTGGTGTCATTATAGGTGAAATTTATGTCCTCATAAAGTAATTTAATTCTAAAATACGGGTCAGAATAAACTTCTTTGATATCCCCATTTACTATTCCATTCTTTAAAACATCCCAAAGAGAAAGCCTATCAGTTCCAAGATTTTGAGTTTCAGTAGGGTAATAGAAAGGGAAATTTATTCTCTCATCTAAATCAATTATTTCCCATACCGTTTTAGACCATAAAACATCCCTGTCATCAACATATCCATACTTTAAAGGGTTTGTATTATTTGCTGCAATTTGTTCATCATTTAATTTACCTACATCTTGCGGAACTTTTGCATTTAACAAATTTGATTGACCAAAAGAGTTTTGTAAAAACAAAAAAAATAAAAATGTAAATTTGAATGATAATTTCATGCTATATTACTTGAATTATTACAGGTCTACATTTTTTTAATTGTAAATTTGGATTGTTAGTAGCTCTAACTTTTATATCCCAAATAGTAATTTTTGAACCAGAAGAAGCCCTTCTTAAAACTTGCTTAGCCCTTTCATTAAATCTATCTCCAGAAACAATTACATCTGGTATTCCTGGAATTGAAAGTGTAAATCCTACTACTTTAATCGGTAAATCAAAATCAAAGTCTTCAAATTCAGCACCTATAGTTTGATTTTGAATAGATGCCTTAGGGATAGAGACTGTTCCCACAGTACCTTGAATAATTCCAGATGGTGCAGGAACGCTTTTTATTCTAAATGTAGAAGTAGTAGAAATTTTATTTCCATCAGGAAGAGTTCCGTTAGCAGTAATTTTTAGCTCTGAACCTCTACCAGGCTTAAGAATATAATTACTACCTCTACTCTTTCTTAAACCAGGTGCGGAAGCAGAAACTTTATTATCAGGAATACCAGGAATAGAAATTGTCATTGGATTATCAACCCCTCTGTAAACAACATTCATTTTGTCAGCTGATATTACAGCTGAATTTGGCTTGGAGATAACTGCGAAAGATTGCTCAACTGGAATCTTAGACTCTATCCCTTCATTCAAGAAAATTAAATTCCCAGATATCAAATGATCTCCTGGATTTCCTGAATTTATTTTGAGTTTAATCCCTCCAGGAATTAAATCATAATCATTACTGGATAAGGTTCTCCCATCAATTTTTAGATCAACTTTGTTAGGATTTTGTGCACCGCCTTTTCTCCCCAAAACTATACTCCCATCAAAAGTCTCTCCCTGATAATAAGCTCCTTTTTCGGTTTTCAAAAGGCTGATGTAATTGGACTCATTTACTGTAGAAGACATTTTGAGCTCTTTTCCCATTAGAGTGGTCAAAACATCGTGTTCTGTCTGACGGATATCATTTTGCATCATGGTAAATTTTGCCAAAGATGAAACTAAAGGAAACCCTTCGTAGTTGGCGTTAAACCAAGGTTCGTCTTGACCGTCTCTGTTTATGATCATATCGTTTTCATCTCCAGTAAAAAAACGGGCTTCTACCATCTCTATGTATTCGGGATACTGACTACCAAAAACTTGGATGACCCTCATTTTGTAGTTTTTGATCATGTCTAAAAACTCTGTTTTGGCCTCATCGGATCCTTCTTTGAAAAAAATAACATCTAATGCTTCGCCTTTGTCCATCTGGGCGTATTCCTTTAATTCGGGATCTTTTTCTCTTTGAGCTTCAGTGATGGTGTTGATAATTTCAGAAATTCTATTAAAGAAATCGTCAGATACTTTTTTGATTTCCTTAGCAGTTCTGTCGTGTCCAATCCACTTGCCTCCTTTTTCTGCAGCGTTGACTTCAATGTTCTCATAGAGATTGTCGTTGCTGTCGGCTACCCGAGAATTGGCATCACTGATTTTGACGTACATTTGGCCGAATCCATCCAATACTTCCTTGCTAACATTCAAGGCAAGCATGGTAATGAATACCAAATACATCAAGCTGATGAGTTTCTGTCTGGGTGTTTCTTTAGCTCCAGCCATATCTTTTCTTAGTTTTTATTCATTGCACTTAGCATGCCTTTATATACTTGATTCAAAGCAGCTAGATTGGAAGACAAGGCTTCCATTTGCTGTTTGAGTTTATCAGCGTTTTCGGCTACTTTTTCATTGAAGGCAGCATTGTTTCCGGCGGAATTAACTTGCTCTGCATATACCTGATTGAGTTGTTCTAACTTCTGTGAAGCAGTGGCAAGTTGTTGACTGTATGCTTCTGAAGAAGAAGCTGCATCGGCTGCAGGTGAAAGTGCCTGAGCAGACGCCTCTAAGTTTTTGATACTTCTGGTGAGGTTGTTAATCAAAGCGACATCTAGCTTGGCTTCTCTGAGCATTTCATCAATTTTGGAAGAGAGTCCTGGCTCTTCTGCAGATGCGGCTTTTCCTCCTCCTTTTACTTTTTTTACAAAATCGTCATGTTCCTCTTTAATTTCTCCAGTATTCAAGGCGGAAACGGTAAAAATAAGGGCTTCTGTTCCCAATCCCAATCCGAGTACTAAACCTCCAGTTATGGGGCCAATTTCTAAGTGAAGAATTTTAAATAGTGCTCCAATGATTACCACAGCACCCCCCAAACCAAATAGCATGTGCATGGCTACTTTTCCTCTTAGTCGTTTTTTTAATAATTGATCGTTCATTTCTAAGTATTGTTTTTATTGTTTTTCTAAATTATAAAATTATTTAATTTTTGACTAGTATTTTGATTGTCTTGTAAAATATAAAGTTATTTGATTTTGACTTTCGAAGTTCCCAAATAATCTTGAACTGTTCTGAAACCGATGTAGCTTCTTGTAGAATCAGCATATTCATAGTCTCTGGAACTGACTCTTAAAAAATATGCTATATCTTTCCATGAACCACCCCTAACTACTTTACGCCTTTCATTTTTTTCTGAAAGATTAGGATTTAATGTTGCTACATATTCATATGCACCTGAATTGTATGATGAATTTGTCCATTCAGCAACATTACCTGCCATATTGTAAAGATTAAAATCATTAGGCAAATAGGATTTTGCCTCTACTGTATATACCGCTTGATCGGCGGCATAATCACCCCTTAGCGGTTTGAAATTGGCCAGAAAACAGGCCCTGTCATTCATCAAATATGGTCCACCCCAAGGATAAGTCCCAGAAGGGATGCCCCCACGAGCAGCATATTCCCACTCTGCTTCGCTGGGCAATCTGAAGTTGTTAACCAAGGGTTGACCTTTGGATTTCTGATAACTGTTTTTGAAATGGGTTCTCCAATGACAAAAAGCTACAGCTTGGTCCCAAGAAACCCCAACAACAGGATAATCTTGAAAAGCTGGATGAGAAAAATATTCGTTGTGCATGGGTTCGTTGTAAGAATAGATAAAATCTTTAATCCAAACGGTTGTATCGGGATATATCTCAATTTCCTCTTTCTTGATGTAGGGTGTACGATCGATAAATTTCTGCCGTGTTCTTTTGGATTCGGCAGCAGCCCCCTCTGCATCGAACCAAGTGTATTTGTATATCAATTTAGTAACGTCTATTTTCATTTCACCATTGTACCACAAATCGGGAGGCAAGTACATTGAGTCCATAACTTCAGCATAGACTTGATCAACATAATCTTCGGTTTCCCATAATATGTCATTGTCCCAATTCAATGGTCTACCGGCATACGGATCCTCACTCAGGTCGTAGTAATTGGTTCGCATGTATTTTTGAAATTCATTGAGGTCTGCGGTATCGGCATCTTTAAAAGAAAATTCTCCAATACCATCACCACTTTCTTCTGTAAGTTCCAATTCGTCTGCTTTTCTAGCCAATAGTGCCATGGTTACAGAGTCCTTGACCCAATAGACAAACTGTCGGTATTCTGAATTAGTGATTTCTGTCTCGTCCATGTAAAAGGAGGGCACCGTAACGGTTTTGGCCGCCGCATTGTTGAGGTTAGCCACATCCTCATCAGATTTCCCCATGATGTAGGCACCGCCCTCAACCAACGTCATGCCGTAGGGTTTTTCTGGAAACCATTTTTTTTGTTTAACCCCGATGAGTTCACCCCTGTTTTTCTTTCCACAACTAATGAGTGTGGCGAGTACAATCATAAATAGACTAACTCTTTTCATATAAAAACGTGGGCTAATAAGCTTTTTCAATAAGTGTAAAACTAAATATTTTTTCACTACATAATAATATCTCAATCAAAAAACAAACACTCAAACAAAAGTTTTTGCGCAAAAATAAGCTTTTTATTTTCAATTTTAATTATGCTCTTTTAATCGCTTTCCACCATTTGTCTGGTATTCTATCATCGCAGGCATCTAAATAATCTCGATGCGTGCATGGTAATAACGTTTTTGTTTTCGATTTATTATTCAAATAATTTTCATTTGACATTTCTAACCACCACCGCTGGCTTTTTTCACTTTTGTAGAAGATCATTTCCATATCCGAGAGCGCAACGGTATAGCGGGTATAGCCACTGCTCGTCAAGACAGGAAATTCGTCAAACCTACAACCATAGCCTTCCATAAAATACCAAACCATTTGTGCGATCAATTGATGTCCAACGGGGGTAGATAGGGGCTCAAATATTCCGAAAAACTCCATCCGATCACTGATTCCAGCATATCTAGAGAGGGCACAAATGGTTCTGGAGTCGATTCCATTGGCGGCACCCGATGGATGGTTTACAGCCTGCCAGTGGAGGGATTTCATGTCGATTCCCGTAATGTGAGCATCCCGGAGATAGGGTTCTGACTGGGCAGGGTCGTCCAGTACTACCCCCAGCTTCAAACGATCGAAATGCAATTTGTCCATCAAGTCCAATTCCTCTTGTGCGATATAGTAGCTTTGGTAGCCCAAGTTGGTAAAGTTGTATAAAAAATTGGGTTGCTCCATGATGATCCTGCTCATGTAGGATCGGCCGGAAATCAATTCTTCTTCTTGCGAAAAATCAAATTGATTGTCTATGGAAACCACATTGACCAATTGATGAGCGTCTTGATAGGCTTGGTACATAGGGAAAATCAAATCGTGACTACCCCCGACAAAAACAGTTACAATATTGAGTTGTCTCAAATGCTTGCAGATCTCCTTGACTGCAAAATAAGTATCCTCGGGCGTGGCTCCGTTGGGCAAATCACCCAAATCACAAATGCTGAAATTCCAATGTCCGGGAAAAAGAGCGTAAAATGATTTTCTAAAATCTTTGGTTTTGTAGGTTGAGGTTGGGAAAAAAGCATTTCTGATTTCTCCCAGGCCAATGAGAGCAATGTCACAAGCTTTCAAATCTGGAAATCCATTTTTTTTGGTGTGGATCTCAAGGCTTTTGCCCAAAGCCTGTTGGGGAAGTAAAAGGTTAGAGGCAAGTGCTTCTTCGGCAACCGGAACCAACGATTCTAAACTCATTTTTTCTTTTTGACCTTTTTGGGGTTGAGATACTGCAAGGCGACTTCAAGGGTAATTTTGGTGGGATCGATTTCTTTTCCCAATTCCACTTTTTTACTTCCTTTGATGATATTGGACCTCCCCCATCTGGCTTTTTCAATCCGGATGGATTCTTGAGGCCATTCTTTGATGAGTTTCTCTTTTTCTTTTTGAATTTTTTCTTTGATCATCGTTTCGATATCCTCGTTGGATAGATTTTCGAAATCATATTTTTTGTTGACGTTTATAAAAAGACCATTCCACTTTATGAAAGGTCCAAAACGCCCTTTGCCTTTGGTTACAGGCAATTTGTCGAAAGTGTAGATCGGGGCATCGGCAGCCATTTTTTCTTGAATCAGTGCAATGGCCCTTTCGAGTACTACCGTCATCGGGTCTTCTCCTTTGGGTAGGGAGACAAACATGTCTTTGAATTTGACGTAGGGTCCAAAGCGACCATTGTTTACGGTAATTTCTTCTTTTTCATATGTACCAAGTGTTTTGGGGAGCTTGAACAACTCCAAGGCCTCGTCTAGGGATATAGATTCCAATTGTTGACCCGGAGCTAAACTCACAAAAACAGGCTTTTCATCGTCTTCAGACTCACCAATTTGGGCGATGGGACCAAAACGACCCAATCGAACCTTTACGACCCTACCCGATCTGGGATCTTCCCCCAAAATACGCTCTCCTGACTCTCTTTCGGCGTTTTCTTTTACAAAATTTACGGTTTTGTGAAAATTCCCATAAAACCCCTTGATCATCTGGCTCCAATTTTCGGAACCTTCTGCAATTTGGTCGAAACTTTCTTCTACCTGGGCCGTAAAACTATAGTCCAAAATATTTTCAAAATTGGACACCAAGAAATCATTGACGATGATTCCCACATCGGTTGGAACCAATTTTCCTTTGTTGGCTCCCACCTTTTCTGTCAATGTCTTGAAGAGCAATTCACCTGCCACCAATTGGAGTTGGGCATAGCGTCGCTCATCTCCTTCAGAAGTTCCCTTTTCGATATATTTCCTGTTCTGAATGTTAGAAATGGTTGGCGCATAAGTAGAGGGTCGTCCAATGCCCAACTCCTCCAATTTTTTGACCAAAGAAGCCTCGGTATACCGATAGGGAGGACGTGAAAACCGCTGGTTGGCAACCATGGATTTTAGCTTTAGAACCGCCCCCTTTAGTACGGCGGGCAACAAATCATTTTGTTCTTCAGAATCCTCATCTACCCCTTCGAGGTACACCTTCAGGAAACCGTCGAAAGTGATGACTTCTCCTCTTGAAATAAAAGGCTCTGAATGGGTAGAGGAGGTAATTTTTAGCTGTGTGCGCTCCAATCGGGCATCACTCATCTGCGAGGCGATGGCTCTTTTCCATATCAGTTCATAAAGCCGCTTTTGATCGTAATCCAAGTTGACTTGTATTCGACCGAAATCGGTGGGACGTATGGCCTCATGAGCTTCTTGTGCCCCCTTGCTTTTTACCTTATAATTTCTGACTTTTACATATGCTTTGCCGTAGTTTTTTTCGATCTGTTGCAAGGCACTATTTTGTGCCTCCTTGGACAGGTTTACACTGTCGGTTCTCATATAAGTAATTAATCCTGCCTCGTAAAGTCGCTGGGCGATGTTCATGGTTTTACTTACAGAAAAGAAGAGCTTTCTTGATGCCTCTTGCTGGAGGGTGGAGGTCGTAAAAGGAGCAGTAGGACTTTTGGAAGCGGGTTTTTTTTCAATGGTATCGACTTTAAATTCGGCCGATTTATTACTATTTAAAAACGCCTCGGTTTCTGCCACAGACTTGAAAACCTTGGGCAATTGTGCGTGAATCGATTTTTGGTCAGCGGTCAAAAAAAGTGCCTGGGTCTTGAAGGACTCCTCGGGTACAAAACCATTGATTTCTCGCTCACGCTCTACGATGAGTCTGACCGATACCGATTGTACGCGTCCTGCAGACAGACCTCCTTTTACTTTTCGCCACAATACGGGAGACAGTTCGTAACCTACCAAGCGGTCGAGCACGCGCCGGGCTTGTTGAGCATTGACCAAATCATAATTAATTTCTCTAGGGTTTTCGATGGCCTGCAAGATCGCAGTTTTGGTAATTTCGTTGAACACTATCCTTCGGGTATTGTCCGCTTTCAGCCCCAAAGTATTGGCCAAATGCCAGGCGATGGCCTCTCCCTCCCGGTCCTCATCACTGGCCAGCCAAACCGTTTTGGTCTGTTTAACCAAAGATTTAAGTTCATTGACCACTTTCCTTTTTTCAGAAGAGACAATGTATTTTGGAGAAAAATCTTTGTCGACATCTACCCCCAATTCGTTGGCTGGCAGGTCTGCTATGTGCCCATAACTGGATGCCACCTTGAAATCTTTACCTAAAAATTTCTCAATGGTTTTTGCTTTTGCGGGAGACTCTACGATTACAAGATTATTTGCCATGGACACATTTTTGGGAAACAAAATTATGTAGTTTTTTTTTAACACTTCCTATTTATACCTTTTAGTAAAACATAAAGTTTTAAAATCTTCGGCCATCATCCTCTTCTATTGTGGGGACAAATCCTTTGCTTCATCTTTTTACTTTATCCCAAAAAATATCGCATTTGTTTTTTCAAAAAGCCAAAAAACTATTTTACTAAGTCAGAAAAAAAATTTGGAGGCACACAGGCTACAGGCACCGTTTTAAATTTTAAAACCAATCAAAACATGACAAAAAGGCAGGTTTGATTATATTTGCATCACAATAGTTTATGATCCTATCATGACCCAGTCACTGACCAAGAATCCTTATGCCCACAATGGCAGCCCGCTTTCAAAGAAAAAAAACGGAGCCATAGACCACCGGTTTTCCAAAGAAAAAAAGGTATTCGAGACCTCAAAAAAGGTATATATCGAATCCTATGGTTGCCAAATGAATTTTTCTGATAGCGAAATTGTAGCCTCTATTCTAAAGAAGGAGGGCTATGCTGTTACTGAAAATATCAATGCCGCCAGTTTGGTTTTGGTCAATACCTGCTCCATTCGCGAAAAAGCTGAACAAACCGTGAGAAAAAGATTAGAGCTCTTTAATGGACTCAAACAAAAAAACAAAAATCTGAAGGTTGGCGTTCTCGGCTGCATGGCAGAACGGCTCAAACACCAATTTTTGGAGGAAGAACAGATGGTCGATCTGGTAGTAGGACCCGATGCCTACAAAGACCTTCCCAACCTGCTTAAAGAGGTAGAAGCAGAAAGAGAAGCCGTAAATGTAATTCTCTCCAAAGAAGAAACCTATGGCGACATCGCCCCGGTGAGATTGTCCTCCAATGGAGTAAGTGCTTTTGTTACCATTACTAGAGGATGCGACAATATGTGTACCTTTTGTGTGGTTCCCTTTACCCGAGGACGTGAACGCAGCCGTGACCCCAAAAGCATTCTGGAAGAAATCGCCACCTTGTCCCAAAATGGATATAAAGAAGTGACCCTGCTGGGACAAAACGTGGACAGCTATCTTTGGTATGGCGGCGGACTGAAAAAAGAATTTTCCAAAGCCAGTCCTTTGCAACAAAAAACAGCGGTAAACTTTGCCAAGCTTTTGGCTCTGGTCGCCGAGGCACAACCCAAAATGCGAATTCGTTTTTCCACCTCCAACCCCCAAGACATGTCTCTAGAGGTTATACACACCATGGCCGCCTACGACAACATTTGTAAATACATTCATCTTCCCGTTCAGTCGGGCAGCAATGCCATACTCAAAAAAATGAACCGCAAACACTCCCGGGAAGAGTATTTTGAATTGATAGACAACATCCGAAAGCTCATCCCCGATTGTGGGATTTCTCACGACATGATCGCAGGTTTTCCAACCGAAACCGATCAAGATCACCAAGACACCCTAGATCTTATGGAATACGTAAAATACGACTTTGGGTTTATGTTTGCCTATTCCGAACGCCCGGGCACAATGGCTGCCAAAAAAATTGAAGACGACATTCCCCAAGCTACAAAAAAAAGAAGACTTGAAGAAATCATAGAATTACAAAGAATACACAGCCAATTCAGAACCCGACAATTTATCGGAAAAACCGTTTCTGTATTGATCGAAAAACACTCCAAGCGTTCCAATGAATTTTGGAGTGGCAGAACTACCCAAAATAGCGTGGTGGTTTTTCCAAAAGAAAACTATCAAATAGGGGATTTCGTCGATGTAAAAATCAATGAGGTCACCTCAGCCACTCTAATCGGAACAGCAGTAGGATTCTCAACCGCAATCTAATATTATGGAATCTGTACAAAGCATCAAACAACGATTTGGAATCATCGGAAACGACCCAAACCTCAACAGGGCCTTAGAAAAGGCATTGCGAGTATCCGCCACAGAAATTACTGTATTGGTCACTGGAGAAAGCGGCGTAGGAAAAGAAAACATCCCCAAAATCATCCACCAATTTTCCCCCAGAAAACACGCCAAATACATCGCAGTAAATTGCGGAGCCATTCCCGAAGGAACTATAGACAGCGAGCTTTTTGGTCACGAAAAAGGAGCCTTTACTGGTGCCACAAGTACCCGTAGTGGCTACTTTGAAGTTGCCGATGGCGGCACCATTTTTCTGGATGAAGTGGGCGAATTGCCCCTACCCACACAAGTCAGGCTGCTAAGGGTACTGGAAAATGGAGAATTCATCAAAGTAGGCTCTTCAAAAGTTCAAAAAACAAACGTTAGAATCGTGGCTGCTACTAATGTAAATATGAGCGAAGCCATCAAAAAAGGAAAATTCCGCGAGGATCTCTACTACCGACTGAGTACCGTTGAAATTTTCCTGCCTCCGCTTAGAGATCGCAAAGAAGATATCGGGCTTTTGTTTCGCAAATTTGCTGCCGATTTTGCCCAAAAATACAAAATGCCGGTACTCAAACTGGACGATCACGCCCAACACCTGCGGGAACAATACCGCTGGAGTGGAAATATTCGTCAACTCAGAAACGTGGCCGAACAGGTATCGGTATTAGAACAGCAACGGGTACTCAATGCCTCTACCCTCAGAAACTACCTTCCCGACATGGGATCCCAACTGCCGGCAGTGATCGATACTTCAAAAAAAGAAGCCGATTTTTCCTCCGAAAGAGAAATACTATACAAGGTACTTTTTGACATGAAAAACGACCTCAACGACCTGAAAAAACTCACACATGAGTTGATGGAAAATGACAGCGCCACCTCGGTACAAAAAAACAATCCCGAACTGATAAAAAAAATATACGGCGAAGAAAATACCGACCAAAAAGCCTTGGAGTTGATAAGTCCGGAAAAGGGGTATGCCCCCCGACAAGAAGCCCCAAAAATGGATCAATTTGACTATGCCGAAACCATAATTGAAGAGGAACCCCTATCTTTATTGGAGAAAGAAATAGAAATGATCAAGCAGGCCCTAAAGAGAAGTCACGGAAAAAGAAAAGCAGCCGCCAAAGAACTGGGCATTTCGGAAAGAACCCTCTACAGAAAAATTAAACAATTTGATCTGCAAGACGATGACCAATAACAAGCTGCTGTCCATTGCGGTGATCTTCATTTTCCTACTCTCTCAGGCTTGTGGTATATACTCATTTACCGGAGCTTCCATCCCCGCCGGAGCAGAAACCTTCCAAGTCAATTTTTTTGAAAACCAAGCCGGTAGCCGACCCGGATCTACCGTAGAACCGGGATTGGATCGCGATTTTACCCTAGCACTTCAAGACATTATCTTGGGGCAAACCAATCTCAATTTGGTCAATACCGGTGGCGACCTGGTTTACGAGGGAGAAATCACCCAATACAGTATCACTCCCATGACCGCCACCGCAAATCTCTCTGCTGCGCAAAACCGACTTACCATGTCCGTCAACCTTCGATATTTCAACAGCAACAACGAAGTTGATGACTTCGAAAAAAGTTTTTCGTTTTTTTACGATTTTCCGGCCGACAGACAACTCTACGATGTTCAAAGCCAAGCCCATGAAATTCTTTTTGAAAGAATCACCCAAGATATTTTCAACGAAACCTTAGCCAAGTGGTAGAAAAAATAAACCCAGAAAAGTTTGGAGAAATCTTGGATCAATTTGATCCCAAAGATCAAAAAACGATCGCTCAGGTTCATGCCGTAATAGATCAATACCCCTACTTTCAGTTACCGCGTTTTCTTTATACCCAATCCCTAAAAATTCAAGACAGTATAAATTACAAAACCGGATTGAACCAGTTGGCCCTCTACACCTACGATAGAAGTGTTCTAAAGAACAACATCGACAAGCTGTTCGATGCTCCAAAAAGAACTAATTCCTCCCCAAAACCAAAAGATAAATTCAAATACAAAAAGGCTATAACCGCAAAAAAAACACCCCCAAAGTATCCGACACTTACAAAGAAAAACACACCTTTGGAAAGCGTACCAATAAACACTACCAAACCCTCAAAATCGAAAAAAGAACGCTCCAATCCATCGCAGGCCAACCAAAATACAACTGAAACACTTAAACTAAGTTTTTTGGATTGGATCGATTATACCATGGAAAACCCCAATGTTACCGGGCATTCTAAAAAACAAAACAAACAACCTCTGGAAGACAAACTAAATATCATCGATCAATTCATCTCTGCAGATCCCAGGATTTCCCCTGTTTCATCCTACGATTACCCCCCTGAAGAAATCAAAAATGAATACGATAGAGAGGAACTGATGACCGAAACATTGGCCAAAGTCTTGGTCAAACAAAAAAAGTATAAAAAAGCCATCAGTGCCTACAAAATTTTAAGTTTGAAATATCCGGAAAAAAATGTTTTCTTTGCAGGGCAAATTCAGAAAATAAAAGATTTGCGGAAATAACAAATCAACATGAGCAGTTTTTCGATTTTCATTGGCCTTATTCTCTTTGTATGCTTTCTTCTGGTATTGGTAGTCATGGTACAAAATCCCAAAGGGGGTGGATTGTCCTCTTCTTTTGGAGGAGGAGCCCAACAAATGGGAGGTGTTCAGAAAACATCCGATTTTCTGGATCGCAGCACATGGATTCTCGCGGGGCTTTTGCTCGTTCTGATTTTGCTCTCCAATCTATCGCTCGGAACCGCCAGCGGAAGTTCAGATTCCAGACTGATTCAAGAAAATGCTACCGAGACACCTATTCCTGAATCAATTCCCGAAACCATCCCCGAAGTGCCGGCAGAAGAACCACAACAATAGAATTGTGTCATGCTGTCAGTATCGTTTCAAAGTTTTTTACAATTTGTCACTCCTCTTCGACTTGGCATGGTTTCTGAAAAACATTCGTAAACTTAAATTTAAAATAAAATGAGTAAAGTAAATATCCAGCCGTTGGCAGATCGTGTACTGATCGAACCTGCAGCAGCAGAAACCAAAACTTCTTCGGGAATTATCATTCCTGACTCTGCTAAAGAAAAGCCTCAAAACGGAACAGTAGTCGCTGTTGGTCCCGGAACCAAAGACAATCCCATCACGCTCAAAGTCGGAGACAAAGTACTCTATGGTAAGTACTCCGGAACAGAGCTACAGCACAACGGATCAGACTACCTGATGATGAGAGAAAGCGATATCCTCGCAATTGTTTAATCGAAAAAAAATTAAAAATGGCAAAAAAAATAGAATTTGACCTAGAAGCACGGGACGGCATTAAAAGAGGTGTAGATGCCCTAGCCAATGCCGTAAAAGTTACCTTAGGTCCAAAAGGCAGAAACGTAATTATTGGAAAATCATTTGGTGCTCCACAAGTTACCAAAGACGGTGTGACCGTAGCCAAAGAAATTGAATTGGAAGATGCCCTCGAAAATATGGGTGCTCAAATGGTAAAAGAAGTCGCCTCCAAAACCAATGACCTGGCTGGAGATGGAACTACTACTGCCACCATTTTGGCTCAAGCCATCGTAAAAGAAGGTTTGAAAAACGTAGCTGCAGGTGCCAATCCCCTCGACCTCAAAAGAGGGATCGACAAAGCAGTAACTACTATAGTCGAATCGTTGGGAAAACAAGCCGTAGAAGTAGGCAATGCTTCAGAAAAAATTAAACAAGTTGCCAGCATTTCTGCCAACAATGACGATACGATCGGAAGCTTGATCACTGAAGCCTTCGAAAAAGTAGGCAAAGAAGGGGTCATCACCGTTGAGGAAGCCAAAGGAACCGATACCTATGTCGATGTCGTCGAAGGAATGCAATTTGATCGCGGTTACCTCTCCCCCTATTTTGTAACCGACTCTGAAAAAATGGAAGCGGATCTCGAATCGCCATACATATTATTGTACGACAAAAAGATCTCTGCCATGAAAGATCTCCTCCCCGTTTTGGAGCCTGTTGCCCAATCCGGCAAACCTCTTTTGGTAATTGCAGAAGATGTGGACGGAGAAGCATTGGCAACATTGGTGGTCAATAAGCTTCGTGGTGCCCTTAAAATTGCTGCGGTAAAAGCCCCCGGTTTTGGAGACCGAAGAAAAGCCATGTTGGAAGACATCGCCATTTTGACCGGTGGAACTGTCATCTCGGAAGAGCGCGGCTTTACCTTAGAGAATACTACCATCGACATGTTGGGTTCAGCAGAAAAAGTAACCATAGACAAGGACAACACCATTGTTGTCAATGGAGCTGGTGAAGGCGACTTGATCCAAGGAAGAGTCAATCAAATCAAGTCACAAATCGAAACCACTACCTCCGACTATGACCGTGAAAAACTACAGGAGCGATTGGCCAAACTTTCTGGAGGCGTAGCCGTATTGTACGTTGGTGCGCCCTCCGAAGTAGAAATGAAAGAGAAGAAGGACCGTGTTGACGATGCCCTTCATGCGACACGAGCCGCTGTTGAAGAAGGTATTGTTGCAGGAGGTGGCGTTGCTTTGTTGAGCACCCAAAAGAGCCTTTCCAAACTGAAGTCCGATAATGCCGATGAAGCCACCGGAATTCAAATCATTCACAAGGCCATCGAAGCTCCCTTGCGAACCATAGTCGAAAACTCTGGTGGTGAAGGATCGGTTGTTGTTTCCAAAGTCCTTGAAGGAGGAGATAACTTTGGATTCAATGCCAAAGACGGAACTTTCGTAGACATGCTCAAAGAAGGAATAATTGATCCTAAAAAAGTTGCCCGTGTTGCCATAGAAAATGCAGCTTCAGTTTCTGGAATGATTCTTACTACTGAATGCGCATTAGTGGATGTTAAAGAAGAAACTCCAGCCGCTCCAATGCCC
>CAZGUB010000014.1:0-18466 GCA_964528935.1 uncultured Flavobacteriaceae bacterium
GATCGATGTTTGGGGTTTGTACCTCCGGCTGTATCCCCAGCACTCCAATCCAATCGTTGAGGTCATCTATGCTGATCATTAAAATATTGGGGGGGTTTTTGGTGGTAACCTTTTGATCACAACCAAGGAGGATCAGTACCCCAAACAATAGCGAGAGGAACCGCCAAGGGAATCTTACAGTTCGTTCTGTTTTTTCCATTGATGATAAAGTGTTTTTAAATCAGCGACCACCTGTGGGTATTGGTCGTATAGATTGATGGATTCGCCGGGATCTTTTTCCAAATCAAAAAGAACAAATTCTTCGGTATAAGTATGGTTTCTTCTGCTGGTATCGTAAGGATGGGCATACAGTTTCCACTTGCCTTTTCTGGCCACCCAACTGAGTTTGCCTCTGCTTTTGTATTCCCAGCAGTAGCCTTTCTGGTGGTTCGAGGGGGCGTTTTGGTTGAGGATAATGGGGAGCAAGGATTTTCCATCCATGTAGGAGGTGTCGGCATCAAAACCACACAACTCGATGAGGGTGGGCATCCAATCTACATTAACGCAGAGCTGGTCTCTGAATTGGTTGGCAGGTATTTTACCAGGCCACGAAATGGCGGCGGGTACCCGAATCCCCCCCTCAAACAAGCATTGTTTGGCTCCGCGATACGGCCCTGTAAAACCGCCACCATGATGGGCTCGGGTTTCGGTAGAATGGCCATTGTCGGATTGAAAAATGACGATGGTATTTTCTCTGAGTTGATGTTCTTCTAACAGGGAAATCAATTGTCCTATTTTTTCGTCTTGGGTGGTCAAAAATGCAGCGTACAAATCTCTGGGATGGGCTACTCCTTTTTCTCTATAGTGCTTGATCCATTTGGCATAGCCCTGATAGGGGTAATGGGGAGTGTTCATGGCAAAATAGATGAAAAAAGGTTTTTCGTTTTTGCTTTCGATCACTTTTTTGGCTTCCGCTAGCAACAGATCGGGAAAAAATTTGCCATCCAAAAAAATTTCTTCGTTATTTCGGTACAGGTCGTGCCTATTGGGTCCACCGACAGGGTTGCCATCGCCACCCCAATAGTAGAAATGGGAGTAGTTGTCAATACATCCCACCAAGTGACCAAAAGAGTAATCAAATCCTTGTTGGTTGGGACGCATTTCGGGCTGATATCCCAAGTGCCATTTGCCTATCAAAAAAGTGTTGTAGCCGTTGTCTTTGAAGAGCTCAGCCATGGTGTATTCTGAAGGGGGCAGGCCGGAGGTATTGCTCAGATCTTGGCCTGCATTTCCGGGTACGCGGGCGCGTTGGGGATTTTTTCCTGTCAACAACGAAGCACGAGAGGGGGAGCATACAGGGGAGGCATAAAACTGGGTGAAGCTGACCCCACTTCGCATCAATCGATCCATATTTGGAGTGACCAGATCCTTGGCCCCCAAATAATTAACATCCATTGTAGCTTGATCGTCGGTATAGATCACGATCACATTGGGACGATTTTGTTGGGGGAGCAATTCTTGAGTTGCAGCAAGCTTTGGCCACCACAAACACAAAAACAAGCCGGTCAACAAAAGCTTATAACGGTTTTGGGTGATTCTTGGTGGCATGATTGATCTTTGTATCATAGATAAAGTGATGAGGATTAGGGGGTCTGTGGGGTTCCTTTTGAGCGGTAGAGGGCATTGATCAACTCCACCGATTTTTTGGCTTCCAATAAGTCTACTTTTGGTTTTTTATCGTTGCGGATAGCATAAATAAAATCTTCAATGACTGCAAGGTGGAAGCGGTCGGTGATGGCTGTTGGATCCGATGCCCCCGTTCCGGCTTCGTAATCTTGAGTGGCCATCTCTTGCTGAATGGTTGTTAGGGTAGAGGCTACAATTTTTCCACCGCTAAACCAAACACTTCCAAGGGTGCCGTATATTTTTATCGACTCAGGCTCGCCGGGAAATAATGCAGTTCCCCCTGATATTGTCCCCAAGGCACCACTTTCAAATTTCAGCGACGCTACGCCCACATCTTCTCCTTCAATTTCATGGTGCAAGGTATCGATGTATCCACTGATTTCCTTTACGGCTCCCATCAAATTCAGCATAAGGTCGAGGGTATGTATCCCCTGATTGATAAAGGCCGCTCCTCCATCCAGAGCCAATGTTCCACGCCAAGAATCTCTATAATAGGACTCGGGACGGTACCAGTTGATGGAAGTTTGGCACAACAGTAATTTGCCCAAAACTCCCTCAGTCACAAAGTTTTTTAATTTTTGATACTCGGGGTTTTCTCGGTTTTGGAAAACACAGGCCAATTTGACAGGATGGCTTTTCAAATCTTGGGCAATTTTATCGATTTTTTCCAAGGAGGTCTCCAAGGGTTTTTCACACAAAATATGCTTTCCGGCTCGGGCGAGTTGGGCGATGGTTTGTCCGTGCAGTCCGCTTTCATTACACACGATCACGACTTGGATTTCGGGATGTTTTAGCAGTTGATCGATTTCCCAATAAACTGGGCAGTTAAAATCATCTGCAACCGCTTGGGCTCTCGATTTGGTTTTGCTCCATACCCCCAACAGGGTAGCATCGGAGATTTTTTCTACACAGGCAGCATGCAACTTGGCTATGCTCCCAGTTCCTATAATTCCAAATCCCAAGTTGTTTTTCATGTATTCAAATTTTTATTGATCCGACATACTGGAGGGAAGTTTGGTTTCGTCTGCGGCCCATTGTTGGTTGGGTTCTGCGCCCAAAACATATTCCAAAGTCCCCCCATTTACTAAGTCTTGGTGTAAAAACCAAGCTTGTTGTAAGGGTTTCCCGTTGAGTTTAACGCTTTGGATGTATTTGTTTTCGGAGCTGTTGTTTTTTGTGTAAATGGTAAAACTTTTTCCTGGGTAGTAGTTCTGATCCAAATGGAGTGTGATTTCATCAAAAATGGGGCTGGAAAGATCATAGGCCGGGGAAAGGTCTGCTCCTCCTTTCATTTCAAAAATGCCCATTTTCATCAAAACCGCCAAAGCCCCCATCAAGCCTTGATCTTCATCCCCACTGTAGCCATGTTGCGGATCGTTGTCGCTATAGACTTTTTCGATCACTTCTCGAATCCATTTTTGGGTCAACCAAGGCTGCCCCAAATAATTGAAGATATACCCGGTTTGCATGGAGGGTTGATTTCCATAGTTGATAAAAGCTCTTTTTCTGTGGCTGGATACAAAATTGTCTTTAGGGTAATGATGGGTGACAAAATCGTGTTGTTCAGCAATCAAAAACGATTGGTTGAGTCTTTTGGCAGCGATGGTTTTGCCACCCATGAGGGAGGCCAATCCAGCCAAATCGTGAGGGACAAACCAGGTTGCAGCGGCAGCAGTAGCCTCTACAAAACCAGATCCAAGGGGATCCTTGTAATCGCTTTCATAGACAAGAGGGTCGAAGGGTTCTATCCAATTGCCGTCCAAAGTTCTGGCCCGCATCCACCCGGATTCCTTATCATAAATGTTTTTGTAATTGGCAGCCCTGTCCAGAAGTATGCGGAGGTCTTCTGTTTTGTTCAGCGCTTTCGCCAGCTGTGCCAAGGTCCAATCTTGGTAGGCGTATTCTAGGGTCACTCCCGGTCCACATTGGTGAAAGCCGTACTGTTTTTCATAGAGTGGAAAAGGAACGTAACCTCTTTCGATATAATGTTCTATTCCGCCTCCTTTGGAGGTATTGTGTTCATAGCCTACTTTGCTCATCATACCGCCGGGCATCGCATTTTTGAGCATGCCTTCATAGGCTTTGTGGATGTCGAAACCGCGAATGCCTTTCATATAGGCACTTACAATAAATGGGGTGGTGGAGGCTCCGGTCATTACATAGGTGTAATTTCCCCCCGAGGGTCCTCTGGGGATCAGTCCGCCATCTTCATACATTAAAAGCATGGAGTTGACAAACTCTTCAGAAATTTTGGGGTACACCAGATGCCACAGGGTGTTGAGGGTCCATTGTGCACCCCAAAATGAGTCGGAATTGTAATGATTGAATTTGGGCTTTCCATTATTATCGAGCGGAATCTGTCCTATGCGTTGACGGTCGGCGGTCATGTCGCTGTATTTTCCATTGACATCACTGATGATTCTTCTGCCTTGCAGGGCATGCCAGAGGTCGGTATAAAACCGAATTTGCTGGTCTTTGGTGTTTCCTTTGATCTCAATTCTGCTGAGATAGTCGTTCCATTGGTTTTTGGAGTCTTTGACCACGGCCTCAAAATCCCAATGATCGAGTTCGGTTTTGAGATTCAATTCGGCCTGTTCCATACTGACGTAGGAGATGCCGACTTTCATCATCAGCTGTTCTCCTTCACGGGTATTGAAAATGGGGTAAACCCCCCCTCCTGCTCCTTGAAATTGACTGACTTTACCGAGAAGTTTTCCGTTTTGGAAAGCCTGTAGGGATTCAAAAGGTTTGTCGAAATGGATGGCAAAAAACACTGTAGTGGGTTTGGGCCTTCGGATGGTTTTGGCCATAACGGCATATCCTTGCAGCTTTTTATTAGATATTTTTTTTACCCATCCGCGATCTGTCCCGCTGGGTCCCAGCTGGGCAGAAAGATCTATGATGACCGCACTTTGGTCTGATTCTGGAAATGTGTAACGATGAAATCCTACCCTTACGGTCGAGGTCAGTTCTGCTTTGATGTTGTAGTCGTCTAATACCACAGCATGGTAGCCCGGCTCCACGGTTTCCCGTTCGTGAGAATAGGCAGATCCATAGGAATTAGGGCCCAGATGGGCCTTGATCACTCCGGTGGTGGGCAACACCGGCACCCCAGAAAGTTGCCATGCGTGAATATGACTGAAAAAATTGATGGTCTTTTGATTGTATCTATATCCGGATTCCCAAGCTCCGGCCGTGCCCATATCGGGACTGAGGTTGACCATACCAAAGGGACGGGTGGCCGAAGAAAAGAAAAACCATCTAGAGTTGGCAGAATCTACCAGTGGGTTGACCAAATCTACAGGTCGTTGTCCAAAAAGCAATGTACTCGCTAAAAATAGGAGATATGTTTTTTTCATAAAAAATGATTTCTTCAATGTTTAAAAGAATTTATTGTTAATTGAATTTTTTTGTTTGAATTGGGTGTCATGCACATCCACTAAAAATAGTCTTTTTTCTGAAAACAAATGACCGAGAGATTGAAATCCTAGGTTGATGCTTGTCTGATATCGCAACTTTGCAGAAAGAATCTCTAAATAAACAATACTCCAGGTGAACCCTTTTTGATTTTTGAGGTTTGGGGATTGACCAAGAAAATTTGCTACCTTTAAAAAGGTAGAAAAAAATAAAAATATTGTTTGAGCCCACCATGGTCTGTATGGGTTCTCTCAAAACATCGTAATGTTCAAGGTTAATAACGTAAAAGCAAAAAACCTATGAAAACCAGTTTTTGGGTCATATTTATTAGCCTGTTGTTTTCATTTTCGAGCTTTCCGGAACCCACAGATGGTCTTCTGATCCAGGGGATTCATTATGCGACCCATCAAGGAATTTCTGTCGGTTTTGAAAATGGAAAAATTACAGAAGTTACAGCCCTTCAGAACCCTAATGCTGCTCCGAAATATTTTATCGCTCCTGGGCTCATCGATGTCCAAATCAACGGATTTGTAGGGGTTGATTTTTCCGGTCCTGACCTGACGGTTGAAAAGGTTAAAAAAGTAACCAAAGCCCTTTGGGCACAGGGGGTAACCTCTTATTTCCCCACCGTGATTACCCAAGACATCTCGCGGTTAAAAACCAACCTTGCCATTTTGGCCAAGGCAAAGCAAGATCATGAAATAGGACAATCGATTCCTGGATTTCACTTGGAAGGGCCATATATTTCGCCTACAAAAGGTTTTAGGGGTGCCCATTTGGAAAAATACATCAAAGCCCCCGACTGGGAAGAGTTTATGGCACTCCAAAAAGCAGCCAATCATCACATCAAGCTCATCACCTTGGCTCCAGAATGGGATGGAGCCATCCCGTTTATAAAAAAATGTGTTCAACAGGGTATAGTCGTGGCTCTGGGTCACCACAACGGATCGGTTACCGACATTCAAAATGCCGTAAAAGCCGGTGCTCGAATGGCGACTCACCTGGGAAATGGTTGCTCCAATCAGATCCACCGCCATCACAATCCGATCTGGCCACAACTATCGGAAGATTTGATTACCCCCAGCATCATTGCCGATGGTCATCATCTTACGAGAGAGGAAATAAGAAGCTTCTACAAAGTAAAAGGTCCCGACAATATGTTATTGGTTTCCGATGCTTTGGATTTGGCAGGTTTGCCTCCGGGCGAGTACATACGTGGGGAAAGAAAATTATTGTTGACCTCAGAGGTGGTTAAATTTCCGGAAGAAAACGTTTTGGCCGGTGCTGCATCCCCCATCAGCCGCTGCATAGAGGTAATGATGGAATTTACCCAATGTAGTTTGGAGGAAGCCATCAGAATGACCAGCACCAATCCCGCCAGAATATTTGGGCTGTCTGAATTGGGTGGGATCGATGCCGGAAAAAAGGGTAATTTGATCGTATTCGAGCTGAGCGACGGCAAGATCAAAATTCAAAAAACCTTTGTGGAGGGAAAGCGGGTTTTCGCCAAACAACCGTAAATACTATTTTGAATCTAGGGATTTTCGCAAGATTATGATGCAGGAGAGGAAACTGATAAGTAAGTTAATCAAATAGGCCTCTGGATCTTCTTCGTAGGTAGCATGTATCATAAATACGCCTGCCAAGGCATAAAGAAGATGGGTAAAAATTTGGAAAATTATTTTTTTGCATTTATTTGTAACTAATTAGTTTTCGTTCGATCTTTTTATTTTTATTTGGTTATATACTCAGTGTACGTTTTGTTTAAAGATATCAAAAGCATCTTTTATCCGCTTGTACTTTTATTAATACCTTGGCTAGCGATGAAATTTTTCGATAAAGTAGATTGGAGTGCTTTCGATTTTATGGTGATGGGCTTTCTCCTACTTTCTCTCGGATTAGGGCTTCATGTAGTTTGGATCAAAGGCAAAAATTTTAAGCAAAGAAATATCTTGATAATACTACTAATTTTCTTGTTTATATTGATTTGGGCAGAACTGGCGGTAGGTTTATTTGGAACTCCTTTTTCGGGAACTTAAAAATCGCTTTATTCAATTTTTGCTGGGCAAACAAAAAAAGAAATTTTTTTCATTTTAACAATTATTTTGTTTTTGTTTAGGATTTTGATAAAAATGTTTTACATTTACTGCCCGAAAAATGCTATGCATGCATATAAGTCGATATGCTCTTTGTTTTCTGGAGTAACAGCTGACTTCGACTTTTGAGGTTTATTTTTTCAAACCCTTCATTAGTAGAAGACAGATTTTTTAGTTCATTAGTTTATTAATTATATTTTATGAAACATTTATTAGGTTTTTTTGTGTTTATTGCGAGTCTATGGGCATTGAATGCTCAAGAGTCGATTACCGGAAGTGTTGTAGACCAAGATGGTTTGCCTTTGCCCGGAGCCACAATATTGGTTAAAGGTACTTCGAATGCTACCTCATCCGATTTTGATGGAAATTTTAGTATATCAGCTAACGATGGTGATATTATTGTAGTTTCATTTGTTGGATATGGTGAGAAAGAGATTACTGTTGATGGCTCCAATTTGACAGTTATTTTGGATCAATCCACCAAACTAGACGAAGTGGTTGTTACAGGTTATGGTATTTATGACAAAGAGACCTATACCGGAAGTGCAGTCACCATTTCAGCCGAACCAATTAGTCGCAAGAATGTATCGAACATTTCCAGGGGCCTTATAGGAGAAGCTACGGGTCTTACAGTTGTAAATAATTCTGGTCAACCTGGTAGTGGATCAACTGTTAGGATTAGAGGAAAAGCAGGGTCAATTAATGGAAATTCCGCTCCTCTGTATGTGCTGGATGGGGTTCCATACAATGGTAGCATAAATGCTATTAACCCGAATGACATTGAAACTACTACTATTCTCAAAGATGCTGCTGCAACTTCCATTTATGGTAACAGAGGAGCCAATGGTGTGATATTAATCACAACCAAGAGAGGTTCATCCGAGGAGGCCAGAATTTCTGTCGATATTAAATCAGGTACCAATATGGACTATCTACCAAGATACTCAGTTATAGAATCACCAGAAAGATGGACAGAACTCGTATGGGAATCCCTCAAAAATAGAGGAGATGGTTTGGGTGAAAACGGTGCCGAATATGCTACGGCTCGTTTATTTAGTAGTGCTGGTTTGAATCCCAAATACAATATGTGGAATGCAGAAGGAACAAATTTAATTGATCCTGCGACTGGATCTTTCTACCCCTCAGTGGGTCGTAGGTATGACCCCGAAATATGGAGAGATTATGCATTTAATGATGCAAGAAGAAATGAAGTGGTTGCTAGTATCAGTGGCGGTAGCAAAACATCTCAATACTATTATTCTGTTGGTGCATTAGAAGATGTAGGGTATGGAATTAATTCTGATTTTAGAAGATATTCTACTAGGTTAAATTTGGATTTTACACCTTATGAATGGCTAACTGCTAAAACAAACTTCGGCTATTCTTATGCAGCATCAAATTTTAATGGTCAATCCTCTGATTCAGGCAGTATTTTTTGGACCACTGCTAACATGCCAAGAATTTATCCCCTTTTCGAAAGAGACCAAGATGGAAATAAAATTAAAGACGTTTACGGTGGATATAAATATGACTATGGAGAGGGACGTGGATTCGCTGGATTGACGAATTCTATAGGAGATGCTTACTATAATACTGATAAAGATTTGATCCACAACCTTAATATCAATCAACAAATTAAGATTGATGTTATTGATGGATTGGATTTTGAATCTCTTTTTGCTGTTAACTATTTAATGGATAATACAGACTTTGTATCTGACCCAACCTATGGCTCATCTAGAGGTCAAGGTGGATATGTGTCCAAAACAAAAAATTCATCCCTCAATTGGACTTTGAGAAACGCTCTCCGATTTGATAGAGATTTATCCTCACTTTTAAATGTTTCAGGATTTTTCGCACATGAATCAGAAAGATATGAATCAAGTACTATGAATGCTAATAAGTATACCCTACTCCAGCCTAGGGGTCCTATTTCTGTTGAATTAGATAATGCTGTCAAAAACAACACTTCATCATCCTCTTCATCTGCTGTATCAAGACAATCTTATGTTGCATTTTTTAATTTAAAGTACAGCGATAAATATACATTTGCTGCGGATTTTAGAAGAGACGCTGTTTCGATATTTGCAAATTCCAAATGGGGTAATTTTGGTTCAGCAAGTTTGGGATGGATAATTTCCCAAGAAGATTTTTTCAGAGTATCTGGTGTAGATTTTTTCAAAGCTCGTATTAGTTATGGTATAATGGGAGAATCACTTGGTCAAGGTTTCTATCCTGGATATGACGTAATTAATGTCAAAAATCTTAATGATGCGGTTGCTACTGTATTTATTTCCAAAGGGAACCCAGATCTTACTTGGGAAGCTGGAAAACAATTCAATTTTGGTTTAGATCTGGAATCAAGTTATTTAAATGCTACTCTCGATTTTTATTCCAAAAATAGAGATGACATGTTCTTTACAAGAAATGTTGGAACTTCTCTTGGTTATCGTAGTATAGTAGTAAATGATGGAAGCCTCAAAAATTGGGGGTTTGAATTTGCAGTAGATAAAGACGTAATTAAGACTCAGGATTTAAATGTAAATCTTAGGATTTTGGGATCGGTTGAAAGAAATGAACTTACAGAATTGCCGTATGACCCAGCAGCCGGAAGAAGAAAATATTTCGAATCAAGTGGTTATTATGGCCTAGGAAAAGGGCATAGTTCATATGAATATTACATGAGAGAGTATGCTGGAGTTAATCCAGATAACGGATATGCTCAATGGTATGTTAATTATGACGACCAAAATGGAAATAGTACTTGGGATTCAGGAGAAGAAATTGAAGATTTATTCGAATACAAAATTCAAAATCCAAATGCTAATATTCTTGAAGATGTTACTGAGAAATATGTTGATGCAACCAAAAGATTTACTGGTAAAACTGCAATCCCTGACCTATATGGATCAATAACTTTATCTGCTACTTACAAAGCATTTGATATTAGGGCTATATTTTCTTACGGTTTGGGTGGATATGCATATGATTTTGCATACAGAGATTTTATGGACAATGAATCTGCCGGTAACACCCAACAATTGCATACTGATATTGAAAATAGATGGAAACAACCCGGAGATGTCACTGACGTACCATTGTTAAATTCAAATTTGCAGGTTAATCAAGCTTCTACTTCAACTAGATTTTTAATTGAGGCTGACTATCTAAATTTTTCCAATCTACAAGTAGGATACACATTACCTCAAAATATTTCACAAAAAATTAAAGCATCAAATATTCGGCTTTATTTTACTGGAGACAATATGATGATACTGTCTAAACGAGATGGATTTAATCCAGCATATTCTCTATCTGGAAATACTGCCAGATATACATACGAGCCAATGACAACATTCACTGGAGGTGTAACCTTAAACTTTTAATGATGAAAAAAATATTAGCATTACTATCAATAGTTACAATTTCATTCAGTTGTAACGAAGAATTTCTAGAAGAATTTCCAACTTCTTACACTACACCTGAAAAATTAGGTGAAGCTCTTGAAATTAACCCTAATGTAGGTAGTTCAGGATTATTAGGTATCTACGAATCAATGTTTGCAGTAGGTACAGGATACGAAAATGACTTTCCCAGCGGAAGAAACGATTATGACTTTGGTCATCGAGGGTTTGATGTTTTTGGGGATATGCTATCGGGTGATCTAGTTCTTGGTGGAAAAAATTACGGATGGTTGTCAGATTTATCTGAGCTAACAACTACTGAAGATTATACCACCAATAATAATTATACTATGTGGCGATATTATTACTACATCATCTTATTGGCCAATAGTACTATTGATGCCTTTGGCGGCTCTGACGCCAATCCAGAGTCCGCTGAAGCTCAGCAAGGTCTAGGACAGGCCTTGGGTGCAAGGGCTTATGGTTACTTTTATTTGCTTAATTATTTTGCAAATGATTTTGATAGTGGTGATTTAGTTCTGCCTATTTACACTAATTCAACAAGTGAAAATCAACCCAAAAGCAGTGTTGGTGAAGTAATTGATTTAATTATTTCTGATCTTACTCGTTCCAAAACATTACTTACTGGGTTTTCAAGAAGTGCTCCCAACATTATCGACGAATATGTAGCTTCTACATATTTGGCTTATGCATATGCTATGAAGGGTGATAATGCTAATGCATCTACTGCTGCAAAGTTTGTTATTGACAATAGTGGGAAAACAGTGCAAAGTATTGATCAAATTGTCAGTGGAATGAATGATGTTAATGCATTATCTAATAATGTACTTTGGGGCACAGACCTAACTGTTGATAATGGCTTAGGTCTTCGATCATGGTGGGGACAATGTGACATCTACTCTTACAGTTATGCTTGGGCAGGTGATCCTAAAGTAGTCGATATTTCATTATTCGATCAAATAGCTGACGATGATATCAGAAAATCATGGTTTCTAACTGCTGATTATCCTGCATATTATGCTACTTGGTATCCTCTAGCTCCTCATAACAAATTCTATCATGAGGGAAGAAGATTAGGAGGGCAGAGAAACGTTACAGCAGATTATATCTACAATCGTATAGAAGAAATGTATCTCTTGCATGCAGAGGCTGAAGCCGCCCTTGGCAATGATGCTTCTGCAAGAGCCTCACTAAAAGCTATATTGGATCACAGAATTCCTGACAGCTCTTATGTCGATGCTTTGAGTGGCGCTGCGCTACAAGACGAAATCTACCTACAAATGCGTATCGAATTGTGGGGCGAGGGCAAATCTTATCTTGCCATGAAGCGTTTGAGAAAGACCATAACAAGGGGGGCCAACTGGCTTGATTTTGCAGGACAATCTTTTGATTATAACGATGAGAGACTTACCTTCGAAATTCCCGAAATTGAAATCAGAAACAACCCCAACATTTCTGATCAAAACCCTTGACCTTTGATCTGATTTCAATGAAAAACCCGCTAAAAGCGGGTTTTTCTTTTTTTATCCATCCCTTTAAAAAATTTGGACACTAATGATAAAATCTAAGTCCGGAACTCAAGTTATTTTTTCAACCCCAAACGAACTTCAATCCATGATCAAATGGGGAAGAAACAAAGACAATTCCGGAAACAGTGAAACCAAAACCAACACCAATAGGCTCACGGCCAAAAAAGGCAATCCGGCCTTACTGACCTTTCCTATCGACGTTTTTCCAATACTGGAGGCAACAAACAGACAAACCCCTACCGGGGGAGTCGTCAAACCGATGATCAAGTTCAAAACCGCAATAACGGTAAAATGCATGGGTTCTACCTCCACCTGAATGGCAACCTTCAACAAAATGGGAAACAAGATCAACAAAGCGGCAATGGTTTCCATAAAAGTGCCCACCAAAATCAGCAACAAGTTGATCAGCAACAATACAGCGTACTTGTTGGAGGTAAACAATAGAATTTGTTCCGAAATGCGTTGAGGGATTTGTTCGGTAATCAATATAAAACCAAAAAGGTTGGCAAAGCCTACCAAAATCATCAGGGAAGCCGTAGTCTTCATCGAATCCAATACCACTACAGAAATATTTTTAAGATTGAGCTTTTTATAAATAAACGTTCCGACTAGCAAGGCATAAAGCACCGCTACCACCGAAGCCTCTGTGGGGGTAAATACCCCACCTACTATACCAAACAAGATAATGACCGTCATCAGCAGTGCCCAAAAAGTATTGCCAAAACTTTTCAAAATCTGAAGAGGGCTGCTCTTCTGGTGTTTGGGAAAGTTGTTTTTTTTGGCCAAAAAATAGGCGACTACCATAAGGCCCAAACCCAATAGCAAACCGGGGATGGCTCCGGCCAAAAAGAGTTTTCCCACAGAAAGGCCACTCAAGGTGGCTGCAATAATCATAGGCAAACTGGGAGGAATGATGGGCCCTACTGTAGAAGAGGCTGCCGTAATGGCACAGGAAAAGTCACTGTCATATCCTTCCTTTTTCATGGCGGGAATCAATACAGATCCCAAGCTGGCCGTATCGGAGATGGCCGTACCCGAGATACCTGCAAACAGCATGGAGGCACTGATATTGACATAGGACAGCCCTCCTCGGATATGCCCCAGCAAATGATTGCAAAAATTGATGATTTTCTCCGTAAGTCCACCTTGGTTCATCAGGTTTCCGGCGATGATAAATCCTGGAATACTCAACAAAACAAAGACATCGATTCCAGCGTACATTTTCATAGGAACCACCACCAAAGGGGTGCCTTTAAAGATAAAATACATCAAGCAAGAAAGCCCTAGCGAAAAGGCGATGGGAAACCTAAGAACGAGACAAACGATAAAGACAACGAGCAGGATTGCAATCATGATTTCCTGAATTTAATTTTTTTCAAAAAAGAAAGAGCACTGTAATACACGATGGAGAGACTCAAAATCATCAGGCTCAAAAAAGGGATAAACATGAAAATTCGAAGACTGGGAGAGCGTTCGGCCCAACCCATTTCCAACAAAGGAATCGTATACAAAGCACAAAACCCAAAGAGCACAAAACTCAAAATGGGACTGACCAAATCTATTTTGTTCTTCAACTTATGGGAGAAACCTGCATAAAAAGCCTCCAAAAAAACAAAATAATTCCCCCGATAGGCCAAGCCGCTTGCAAAGGCAATGGCATAAATAAACAGAACCCGAGAACCTTCCTCTGTCCAAGGGGGAACATCGCTGAGGAAAAATCGGGCGTAGATCTGTAGGGATACCGTTCCGATAAACCCAAAACTGGTGATAAGCGTTCCGTATTTTAAAAACCTAGACAACAACTTCTTGAAACTCATTCGGTGATTTGTTTAATGGCTTTGTACACCTTTTTCATCTCGGGAGACAGGCTTTCATAGACCGCCGTAGCCCCTTTTTCCATAAAAGCCGTTTTGTCTACCTCGACAAAGATCATACCGTCTTCCTTGAGTTGAGCCGCAACCTTCTTTTCGTTTTCTAGAAACAAACGGTGTTCATAGTATTGCATCTCTTTGGCCGCTTGGAGAAAAATCGCTTTCAAGTCTTGCGGCAAACTCTGAAATTGTTTTTCTCCTACTATCGGATATCCCCAACTGACCACATGACCGGTGAGGTTCAGATGACTTTGGACCTCACTGAATCCTGCATTTTTTATCATAGCAAAAGGGTTTTCTTGGGCCTCGACCGTTCCTTGTTGTAGGGAAGAAAACACCTCAGAAAAAGCCATTGGGGTGGGTTTGGCTCCCAAGGCCTTCCAAGCCACCACATAAGAGGGAGCGTTGGGAACCCTGATGAGCAATTCTTTTAAATCGTCGGGATGTCGGATAGGACGATTTGAAGTAGTATGGCGTTCACCCCGCTGAAAATATCCCATGGGGCGAACTCCAATTTTTTCGATCATTTCCTTTTCGATTCGTTTTCCGATCTCGCTGTTGATGAGTTTTTGCATCGCAATGGTATCTCTCAACATAAACGGCATGTCTGAAAAAGTAAGAATTTCAGCAAAATTGGTCAGTGATGCCGCAGAGATGGTCATGTCGATTACACCGGCACGGATCAGTCTTATGGCTTCTAGCTCTTTGGCCAATTGCTCGGAAGGATAAACCTCCAATCTCATTCTTCCCTGGGATCGTTCTTCGATCAGCTCCCCAAAATGAACAAAAGCCTTGTACCAAGTATGATTTTCCTTTACCAGCATACTGGCTCGAAAAAGATATTCGGGCTCTTGGTCATTTTTAAAAGTACAAGACGAAGCGACCCAAGCCAATATCACTCCCACAGTTATGGACAAAATGGCTTTTTTCAGTGGCTTTGTTTTAACCGTCAAATACATTCTCTGAGCAAAAGTGTTTTGTGGAATCCAAAATAAAAAGATTTTTGCTGATCACCACCCAAAAGTACAGGAAAGTCATCGGCAAGTGGCTCTGAAATTATTTTTATAAATTCATGGTTCAAAAAATTTAGCATGACAAAATTGTTTTCCATAGGATTGTTTTTGATTTTTGGTTGGCTTTATTTAGGGTGTACACCTCCCCAAAGCTATCTAGAAAAAAATCTCTCCGAAGGAGTTTTCAAAGGGGTTTGGGTAACCAATGTAGGTAGTGATGTGCTTCTATCGGAGGACAACATAAAGTCGATGATCTCTCAATGCAAAAAGTACAAGATCGACCAACTTTTTGTAGTAGTGTGGAATAAGGGAGTTACCCAATATCCCAGCGATGTATTGGAAAAATACACCAGCATTCGTCAAGAGTCCCTGCTGTCCCATTTCGATCCCCTGAAATCTCTCATCGAGCAGGCCCATCAGCAGAGAATGAAGGTCCACGCTTGGTTCGAATTTGGCTTTTCTTTTGCCTATAATGACCCCAATAGTATCTGGATCAAAAAATACCCCGAATGGTTGGGAAGGGATCAAAACGGAAAGATCTTGAAAAAAAATAATTTTATGTGGTGGAATGCACTTCACCCCGGCCCTCAGGAATTTCTTTTGGAACTGGTAGAGGAGGTGGTCACAAACTATGACATTGACGGTATTCAGGGCGACGACCGCCTGCCTGCCATGCCCTCAGAAGGCGGATACGACCCCTATACAAAATCCCTTTTCCGAGATCAATTCAACACCCTCCCCCCACAAGACCATAAAGACCCTGACTGGATCAAATGGCGATCCACCCAATTGAATGGATTTGCCAAGAAACTCTATGAAAAAGTTAAATCAATTGATCCCACCATTTTGGTGTCTTGGGCACCGAGTATTTATCCTTGGTCCGAAGAAGAATATTTACAATCTTGGCCCGATTGGATCCGGGGCGGCTATGCCGATTTTGTCGTACCACAATTTTACCGATACAAACTAGAAGATTACACCAAAATCATCGATCAACTCGATGACCAGCTCACACCACAAGAAAGAAGCAAAATCTATGCCGGGGTTCTCACCTCACTGGGCGGAGGATATCGCATCAACGACAGCTTGTTGGTGGACATGGTGAACTATCACCGATCGAGGGGAATTCAGGGAGAGGTCTTTTTTTATTTCGAAAAATTCAACCGTCAGAATTCCAACAACTCTTCGAAATAAACCATCGGTCAAATACCAAAACTGAAGATTCAATAAGCTTAATGAGCAACGGTATTGCTTAGGATGCCTATCTCCTTAATAGAAATTTCTATTCGATCTCCAGGCTTAAGCGTAAAATCATCCGCCGGGACAATCCCGGTACCGGTCATCAAAAAACACCCTTTTGAAAAGTCCATTTCAAGAAAAAGGTAGCGAACCAAATCGGTAAAAGAACGTTTGATCTTTGATACCGAGGTCGATCCCTCAAATACACATTTTTGAACCCTGTAGATTCTCATGGAAAGGGTAGTCTGTGGAGGCAGAGGTTCTTCCAGAACGAAAATACACGGCCCCACGGCAGCCGAGCCGGTATAGCTTTTCGCTTGGGGCAAGTACAAGGGGTTTTCTCCTTCTATGTCTCGTGCACTCATGTCATTTCCAATGGTATATCCAATGATTTTTTGACGGGAAGAAATGACCAAAGTAAGCTCCGGCTCGGGCACCGACCAAGAGCTGTCTTTACGAATCCGAACCGCATCGCCGGGTCCTACAACCCGATCGGGAGTACTTTTGAAAAACAACTCCGGACGATCGGCATCGTATATTTTGTCATAGAACGTACTTCCTCCGCTTTCTTTAGATTCTTCCATTCGAGCAGTTTTACTTCTAAAATAGGTCACTCCGGCCGCCCAAACTTCTTGGCTTTTCAGGGGAGCTTTTGCAATGGCCACCAAATCTTCCTCCCGCAGGGGACTCGTATTACGCTCCACGCATTGTGTCTTTAGAAATACAGGGAGATCTTTTTGATTCAGCAGTTCGTCCCAGTCTGTGCCGGAAAGCGCGTAAGTCTTGCCCTCTTGGAATAGATAATTTCCCTGGCTTGTTCGATATAATTTCATCTGTTTATAATTATGTAAGTTGAGGGTAATGAGAGTTTAATCATATCGGTGGGTATTGGTCTTAACGGTGTTAAATGCCCATTATGGGCTTTCATAGCAAAAGGGTCATATTTTGTGAGATTGAAAATACAAATTTCTAACGGAAAGTGACTGTCATCCTAAGCGAATACCGTCAGCAGCCCTTTCAAAATCAGCAAGCTGCAAATGGAAGTCCCCCCAAGGACCAAAGTCCCCAAAGTATGCAGTCTATAGCCCTGTGGAACACTCATGTTGCTGAACTGGGTAAGTACCCAAAAAAAACTGTCGTTGGCATGGGAGACCATGGTGGAACCGGAACCGATCGCAGCTACAACAAGTGCTTTGTCGATGGTCGATGTAAGTCCCAGTCCCTCTAGCATAGGAAAAACAATAGAGGCGGCAGTCACAATGGCTACGGTAGAAGATCCCTGGGCAGTTTTGATGAGTGCCGTCAGCAAAAATGGCAACGCCAAACCCAAGGGGAGGGTTTTAAGTAGTGGCTCAAACACCAGATGAATCTCCGAAGCTTGAATGACCTTTCCAAAAACCCCTCCGGCAGCAGTAATCAACAGTATGGTTGCAGAACCACTAATCGCTTTTCCCATCCATCCTTTTTCAGACAGTTGTATGGGATCCGTTTTTTTGGGGATGCGAACGGCAAAAAATATACCGATGAGCAATGCAACAAGGGGATGGCCTATGAATACAATCGCCGCTTTTAGATGGCCTTCATCTATGGGAAAACCGGGGTATTCGACGATGGCTTTACTGACAATCAACAATATGGGAATTACTATGGGCAGTAGGGTTCTGAATAACGATGGTAATTTCTCGGGCTTTTTTTCTTCCGCTGAAAGCACCACTGTGTCGGGCTCGATCCATATTTTTTTACCAATATATTTGGCAAATTGAAGGGAAACCAGAAGTCCTACACTACTGGCAAAAAGGCCGATGATTATAACCCATCCCAAGTCGGCACCTATGATCGCCGCAGCGGCCAAAGGTCCGGGAGTAGGAGGAATCATGGTATGGGCAGCCGTCAATCCCATACTCAGTGCAACGACCGTTCCGGCAAGGGAAATTCCTACTTTTTTGGTCAGCGCTTTGTTTAATGGGGTGAGTATCACAAATCCAGAATCTGCAAAAACTGGGATGGAGATCAAATATCCCATCCAACCAATGGCGGCGTGGATTCTTTTTTTTCCGAAGACCTTTTCAAAAAATTGGGCAATCACATAGGCACCACCAGATTGTTCAAAAAATACACCGATAATGATTCCGGCAACAATCACAATTCCAATGGATCCCAGAGTGCCTCCAAACCCTTCTTTGATACTCGACAGGATGAGATCGGTGGACA
>CAZGUB010000015.1:0-18377 GCA_964528935.1 uncultured Flavobacteriaceae bacterium
TAGAATGAAAAGTCCGCTTAAAAAGTTTTTTTTCATATTTGTTTAGGTTAATATATTCTTTTAAATATAGTAAAAAAAAATTTTATTTGAATACTTAAAGATACTCAAAAATTAAACCACTAAATTTGAAGTGTAAATTCAATGGTTGTAAGGTAGTGAAAAGGCAACGCTCCAGGCAACTGAAAAAAAGAAGTCCCGAAAACATAGGGCTTTCAGGACTATTCAGCGGAGAGACAGGGATTCGAACCCTGGCAACGGTTACCCGTTGACAGATTAGCAATCTGCTCCATTACCACTCTGGCACCTCTCCTATCTAATGGAAATGCAAATGTAATTGTTAAGTCCAAACAAAACAATAGTTTTAAATAAATTTAAGATCCATCATTCGGGGTATTCTACCCTCAGGTGATAAATATTGATCAGCTTTTTGAAGAGTACTTTTTTGACCGTTTCAATTTCTGCGAGGGTAATGTTGCAGTGGTTGAATTGTCTTTCATCCATTTGTTTGTCGATGATGGCATGAACAAACTGGTGTATTTTTTCTACGGTGGGTGCTCTGAGGCTTTTGGAGGCGGCTTCGACGGCATCGGCCATCATCAATATTGCGGTTTCTTTGGAAAAGGGTTTGGGTCCGGGATAGCGGAAATCTTTTTCATCCAGTGCTTTTTCTTCCTCCTCGGCTTTTTTAAAAAAGAAATAGACCAACGAATTGCCGTGATGGGTTCTGATAAAATCGATCACCCGTTCGGGCAATTTGTTTTTCTTGGCCAGATCTACTCCCTCGGTCACATGGTTGATGATGATTCCGGCACTCTCGCGGGCTGGAAGGCTATCGTGGGGAGAGATATCTCCGGTTTGATTTTCCGAAAAATAGGTGGGATGATTCATTTTTCCAATGTCGTGATAGAGGGCTCCCACACGAACCAAAAGGGTATTAGCTCCAATTTCATCGGCCGCAGCTTCGGCCAAATTGGCCACTTGAAGGGAATGATGAAAGGTTCCGGGAGCGCGGTCGGACAATTCCTTGAGCAATTTTGAATTGGTGTCGGAAAGCTCCAACAGAGAGACGTCAGAAACCAAATAAAAGAGTTTTTCAAACAAATAGATCAAAGGTTGAGCGAACAAGGTCAGCAGACCATTGAGCAAAAACAAACCGATCACCATAAATTCAATTTTGCCTATACTGCCTTCGTGTATAATGGTAAAGGCAATGTAGCCGACCAAGTAAACCATCACGATCCTGCCTACTGTGACAAAGAGATTGGCGCGATTTTGCAGTTGGGTAACCGATAAAATGGTGACGATGCCCGCCATCATCTGCAGGAATACAAATTCAAAACTATTGGGTACGATAAATCCCAAATTCAACACCGTGATCACATGGGTGAAAAGCCCCAATCTGGAATCAAAAAAAGTTTTTAAAATCAAAGGGAGAATACAGATAGGAACGGCATACAACAAGCTTACATCATAGTTGACCACAATGGTGGTCATGGCAATCATGCCCACGGTATTCAAAAAAATAAAGGTGAGCTCCTTGTTGCTTTCAAAAATTTGCGGACGGTAATTGTGTATAAACAAAATCAAAGACATAAAAGTCAAAATCACCAAAACACTGTATCCAAAAATGATCCAATAATAATTGATGTCATTCCATAATTGGGAGGAAAACTCATTCTTTAAAGAAAGTAACATTTGCAGTTTTTCGCCTTCGACCACCTCTCCCTGCCTGATGATTAAGGCATTTTGTTGTACCAGACCCCTGTAGGCAGACAGCTTGGCCAGGGCTTCATTCATCGCATTGGTAGTAAACTTCTGATCGAGGGATATGTTGGGTTGAACCACCTCAAAAAATAGTTGATAATAGTCGTTGAGAAAAATCTCTTGTTCCGTATTCTGGAGGATGGACTGCAATTGCGGTCTGAGATCTCCAATGGGAATAAATTGCTCCTTAGAAACGGTAGATTCATTGTTTCCTTTGATCAAAAAAACACTGCTCCCGCCACTGTGTTTGAAAGCAGGAGGCAAAACTCCATAACGATAGATCTCTTCCAGGAGGGAAAGACCGAACTGATAGGCTTCCTCATGGGTTTTGTCTGAAGCCGGGATATTGAAAAAGTTAGAAAATTGGGAGGCATAAGCGTTTATTACCTGCTCTATTACGGTTGGGTCGGCCCTGTAATATGGAAATTGAGAATTGACGATGGCTTGCTTTTCTGCCTGTAACTCCTCTTCAGATTTTAGAATCGAAAAGTCAAAAGGGGCGTAGAGGTTGGTATATTGCCAGGGCTTTCCCTTTTGAAATTCATATTTGAATGAGGCTCCCTTGGGAAATAAATAGACGATCAAAAAACTACAGCCTACGAGCAACAGTATCCTAAAGATCGTCTTTTGATGGTTTAAAAAAAGGTGCCAAAAATTTTTCAAAACTGCGGTATAGAAGTCAAATTTAAGCAAATATGAAACGTTTAAATGAATTAAAAAGGGTATTTGAATCTCGATGCTTACATTTTGATTATTTTTGACATGGATCGGATATATATTTTCTAAACATCTGCAAGTAAATTCACCAATTTGGAATACGGTATAGGCCATTTGGGAATCATTCCCCTCAGAAAAGAAAACAGTCACAAAAGCGAGATGGTAAGCCAGCTGTTGTACGGAGAGGCCTATAAAGTAATTGAAAAAAGAAAAGATTGGTGCAAAGTCCGTCTGGAATGGGACAGTTACGAGGGCTGGGTAGATCGACAACAAATCTACAACATCTCCAAACAAGAATACGAAAAGCTCACCCTAGCCAAATTGAAGGTGTCTAACGATCTGGTGAATTATGTGACCACCCAAGAAAAGCTAATTTTTCCCATTTTGATGGGAGCAGACCTGCGTGGCCTAAAGCTGTTGCAACACCAATTTGAGGGGGAAGCCCTGCCTCCCAAAAAGCTAAAAAAAGCATTGGCAAAAACTGCTTATCTGTTTCTGAACACCCCCTATTTGTGGGGAGGTAGAACGTTGATGGGGATTGACTGTTCGGGTTTTACCCAAATGGTTTATAAAATCAATGGTATCCCGCTCTACAGGGATGCTTATCAGCAGGCGACCCAGGGACAAACCTTGAGTTTTATCGAAGAAAGTGAGGCCGGTGATTTGGCCTTTTTTGACGATGCCGAAGGCCATATCAAACACGTAGGGCTTTTGCTGGAAAACCACCACATCATTCATGCGTTTGGGCGTGTGAGAATTGATCGAATCGATCAATCCGGGATTTTCAATCTCGACACCCAAAGCCACACCCATTCTTTGCGATTCATTAAAAAAATGATATAAATGTTCCGATAGGTTTTTTTGTTCTTTAATTTGATTTTGCAACTTTTAGATACCCCAATCTACCATTGCCATGAAAAGCTTACGGCTTCTTCCCCAACACATCGTCGAAAGCCAAACGACATAAAGTTCGAGATTGACTTTAAACAGTTCTTCAAATATTACAAAGTACTAAATGCCAAATTCCTTGCAGAAAAAATCGGAATGAATGCAACATTGCTTTCTCAATATATACAAGGACATAAAAAACCATCTGCGAAACAGACCGAAAAAATTTTATGCGGAATTCACCAAATCGGACAGGAATTAAGTGAGATAAATTTATTGCAAACTGCTTATAAAGAATAGAAAAAGTACTTGCTACAACATGGGCTATAAACAATTGCTATTAACAGCTCATCCAGAAAATTCCTGCGGAATTTTCAGCTTAGTGTGTACTTGCAAAAGTCCGTGCCAACCCACGCAACTGTTCATAGCCAAGACCGTTATCCAAGTGGGGTAAATGAATGGACCCACTCCCCCACAAAGGCTGTCGGCACGGGGTCCTAATTTTTTAAAAGGGCTTTCATCTCCTTAAAACCTTCGTTGTCACCCAGGGTTCCATAAATATTCATCAAGGTTTTAATGGCATCTGTATTATTTGCAATACCGATCAGCGATTTCAAAATGGGAATACATTCTTTATAGAGGTCTTCTCGTTGGAGTTTGAGTTGGTCATACTTGGCATTGTCGGCTCTTGAAGTCCCAAGACTGTTCATTTGTTCTACAATACTTTGCTCACCTTCTAAAATCAAAGCGACCAGATTGAGATAAGCATTTTCGTAATCGGGATTGATAGCAATGGCTTTTTCGTAGTATTCTCGAGCAGCTTTTTTATCACCCAAATCAGAGGTTACCACAGCCAGGTTGTAATAGAGATTGGCGTTGTTGGGATCTTGAGCGATGGCCTCATTCATGAGTTGTTGGAATTTTGCTTTTTCTCCCAATTCAATATAAATATTGGCCTCGGTCAAAATAAGGTTGATGTCTTCGGGATCGGCTTTTCGGGCTTCTTGTATGGCTGCCATTCCCTTTTCTTTGTCGCCCAATTGGGCATAGATCAAAGCAATATTTTTTACAATTTCAGGAAAGCGAGAGGGGGTTTTTTCCTCTCTAAAACCGGTATATGCCTTGGATTTTTGGTATAGGTCATATTCAGATTCTGAAACTTCAATCTCATTACCGGATTCTACTTCGGTAGCGTAGTACTTGGTGGAGATACCGGTGTAATTCATTTCTTTGAGCTTTTTGTAGTATTCCAAAGCAGTTTCAAACAGCTCTCCGTTTACTGCGCTGGAGGCAGCAAAATAAAGGTAATCTACATTGGCCGAGGGGTCGATGTTGTAGGCCAAAAAAAGTTTTTCGGAGGAGGACTTATAATCGTTGTTGTTGCTGTCGTCTATGGCACTGTTTACCACATCTACAGACAGTAAATTGAGCTGTTCTAGGCGCGCATTTTCGTCAATCCCTGTTTTTCCATTCAGAGCAGTTAGAATGTCGAAGGCATTTTGAAATTCTTTGTTTTTAACGGCAATTTTGCCTTTGAGGAATTCATAACCGGACATTGTTTTTTCGTCAGCAGTTTCAAATAGACTTTGGCTGTCGGTCAAAATCTGAGCCGCTGCGGCAACATCTTCTGCATCAAAGAGTTTTTGGGCTTTTCTCAGTTCCTTTTTTTGGGAAAAACCTTGATTTAACAGAAGAATGGCTATAAGAAATAAGATTCGTTTCATCGGTAAAGGTTGAATTAGATGGTTTATCAGTTTTAAAAATGTATGCAAAAATAACATTTGTTATCAATTACTCAACAATGGTGCCACCTTCTACGTCAATATCCGAAATATCCTCTACTTCCTCATCGTCTTTCATTACTTTGGCTACTGCGGCGATCGAATCTCCTCCCCGTATATTAATCAATTTTACCCCTTGGGTAGCACGCCCCATCACCCTCAGGTCGGCCACGGCCATTCTAATGGCAATGCCCGATTTGTTGATGATCATCAAGTCGTCTTGATCGGTAACGTTTTTGATGGTCACCAAAGAGCCTGTTTTTGGGGTGATCGAAATGGTTTTCACCCCTTTTCCTCCCCTATTGGTGATACGGTAGTCGTCCAGATCAGAACGTTTTCCAAAGCCATTTTCGGAAACCACCAAGATGTTGGTGTCCATGTCGTTTACGGATACCATACCGACCACTTCGTCTTGCGGTCCTGCCAAGGTGATGCCTCTTACGCCAGAAGCTCCGCGACCCATAGGCCGGGTTTTGTTTTCTTCAAAACGTATGGCCTTACCGGATTTTACGGCCAGTAGAATCTGGCTGTTGCCATTGGTAAGCTTGGCTTCAAGGAGTTCGTCGTCTTCTTTCACAGTGATGGCATTGATCCCATTGGCACGGGGTCGAGAGTACTGTTCCAAGCTGGTTTTTTTGACTTGACCCTTTTTGGTGGCCATAATCACATAGTGATTGTTGATGTAGTCCTCGTCTTTGAGATCTTGGGTACAGATAAATGCTTTCACCTTATCGTCTTGTTCTATATTGATAAGGTTTTGAATGGCACGGCCTTTGGCTGTTCTGGAGCCCTCCGGGATTTCATAGACCCGCATCCAAAAACACTTTCCTTTTTGGGTAAAAAACAGCATGTACTGGTGGTTGGTTCCCACAAAGAGGTCTTCGAGAAAATCTTCATCACGTGTGGTCGAAGCTTTCTGACCTACCCCGCCTCTATTTTGTGTTTTATAATCGGACAGTGGTGTGCGCTTTATGTATCCGGCATGGGAAATGGTAATGACCACTTTTTCGTTGGGGATCATGTCTTCTATGCTAAAGTTTCCTCCGGCATATTCAATTTTGGAGCGTCTTTCGTCACCGTATTTTTCTTTGATTTCGAGCAGTTCGGATTTGATGATTTCCATCCTCCGATCTTTTTTGTCCAGTATGTCCTTAAGGTCGCTGATGGTCTTGAGCAATTCGTCATACTCAGATCTCAATTTATCTTGTTCCAAGCCGGTCAATTGTCTCAAACGCATCTCTACGATGGCTTTGGCCTGGATTTCGGTCAATTCAAATTTTGTCATCAGGTTTTCCCTGGCTTCGTCTGCATTGGCAGAAGCGCGGATCAAGGCAATCACGTCGTCTATGTTGTCGGAAGCTATTATCAAGCCTTCCAAAATATGGGCTCGCTCTTCGGCTTTCTTGAGTTCAAATTTTGTTCTTCGAACTACTACATCGTGACGGTGTTCTACAAAATGATGGATCAATTCCTTGAGGTTCAACAGCTGCGGACGGCCATTGACAAGAGCGATGTTGTTGACACTGAAAGAGGATTGTAAAGACGTATATTTGTATAGTTTGTTAAGTACAATGTTTGGAATTGCATCTCTTTTGAGTACATAAACGATCCGCATTCCTTTTCGATCAGATTCGTCTCTGATGTTACTGATTCCCTCTATTTTCTTATCGTTAACCAAATCTGCGGTTTTTCGAATCATTTCCGCTTTGTTAACTTGGTAGGGAATCTCCGTCACAACAATGCACTCTCGATCTCTAACCATTTCAATGTTGGCATTGGCTCGCATCACAATTCTGCCCCTGCCGGTATGGAAGGCTTCTTTTACCCCATCATAACCATAAATGGTTCCTCCGGTGGGAAAATCGGGTGCTTTGATGGTTTGGATCAGTTCATCTATGGTAATGTCGTTGTTGTTGATGTATTGTATGGTGCCCTCTACAACCTCTGCAAGATTGTGTGGCGGCATGTTGGTCGCCATACCTACCGCAATCCCGGAGGCACCATTGATCAGCAGATTGGGTACTCGTGTAGGGAGAACTGTAGGTTCTTTGAGGGTATCATCAAAATTCAATTGGTGTTCGACGGTGTCTTTGTCGATGTCGGCCAACATGTCCTCAGACATTTTTTGCATCCTGGCCTCGGTATAACGCATGGCAGCCGGGCTGTCACCATCAATGGATCCAAAGTTTCCCTGTCCATCGACCAAAAGATATCTCAAGCTCCACTCTTGGGCCATACGTACCATGGTGTCATAGACAGAGCTGTCTCCGTGAGGGTGATATTTTCCCAATACCTCACCCACAATACGCGCAGACTTCTTGTAGGCAGTATTGGCTCGTATGCCCAGTTCGTGCATCCCATATAGAACCCTGCGGTGTACCGGTTTTAGACCATCCCTCACATCGGGCAGAGCACGTGACACAATGACAGACATTGAATAATCAATGTATGCCGACTTCATTTCATCCTCTATGTTTATAGGAATTAACTTTTCTCCGTCAGCCATTTATTTAGATTTAAAGTATTAGCTAAAATACTTTTTACACCATTACTTATTGGGAATTCCGCAATATTTTTTAAGGAATTTATCAACACGTTAATTCTGAATTTTGCTCATAAAATTTTGATCGGAGCATTTTGAAGTATGATATTTTTTTTGTCTCTTAGCTAATGGAACGCTTTTTGATAATTAATTTTGAAATTAGCTAGTTGTTATGGATGATAATTTTTCACCGAGAGTAAAAGATGTAATTTCTTACAGCAAAGAGGAGGCCCTCAGACTTGGTCACAACTCTATTGGAACAGAGCATCTGATGTTGGGGATTTTGAGAGATGGGGGAGGAAAAGCAGTTTCCATTCTCAAATCGGTTGAAGTAGATCTGGAGGAATTAAGACGAAAGGTAGAAATTCTCAATCCTGCCGTTGTAGAAAATTCGGGAGTGATCAACAACAAAAAAAACCTCCACCTGACCCGTCAGGCAGAGCGCGCCCTTAAAACAACCTTCTTAGAGGCCAAGCTTTTTCAGAGTGAAATCATCAATACAGCACACCTTTTGCTTTGTATTCTAAGAAACGAAAATGATCCCACCACCAAATTGTTATTGAAACTCGATGTAGATTACGATATCGTCAAAGAACAATTCAAGTTGATGCTGGCCAGCGACGATCAAAATTACATCGAAATGCCCTCATCCGCCTCTTTTCCAGAAGAAAAAGAAGACGACAACGATTCCAGCAAAGAAAATCCATTTGTACCCACTACCGAATCTCGGGTCAATGTAAAATCCAAAACCCCCGTTTTAGACAATTTTGGTCGAGATGTGACCGCACTGGCCGAAAAAAACAAATTGGATCCCGTGGTAGGCAGAGAAAAAGAAATAGAGCGGGTCTCTCAGATTTTGAGTCGCAGAAAAAAGAACAACCCACTGCTCATTGGAGAACCTGGCGTAGGAAAATCGGCCATAGCCGAAGGCCTGGCTTTGAGAATTATCCAAAAAAAGGTCTCCCGAGTACTTTACGGCAAACGGGTGGTATCATTGGATTTGGCTAGTTTGGTCGCCGGAACCAAATACCGAGGTCAATTTGAAGAAAGAATGAAAGCCGTAATGAACGAGTTAGAAAAAAACGACAACATCATTCTATTTATCGACGAAATACACACCATCGTAGGGGCCGGAGGAGCAACAGGAAGCTTGGATGCCTCTAACATGTTTAAACCTGCATTGGCGCGTGGTGAAATTCAATGTATCGGTGCCACAACTCTAGACGAATACCGTCAAAACATAGAAAAAGACGGAGCCCTCGAACGAAGATTTCAAAAAGTATTAGTAGAAGAAACTACCGAAGAAGAAACGCTCGAAATCCTCAAAAACATCAAAGACAAATACGAAAACCATCACAACGTTGTTTATACCGACGAAGCCCTGAAAGCCTGTGCCGAGCTTACCGCTCGATACATGACTGATCGGTACTTGCCCGATAAAGCCATAGATGCACTGGATGAAGCCGGCTCCAGAGTTCATATCAACAACATGAACGTTCCCGATGAAATCATCCAACTGGAAGAAGAACTCGAAAAAGTAAAAGAACTCAAAAACTCAGTCGTCAAAAAACAAAAATACGAAGAGGCGGCCAAACTTAGAGACGACGAAAAACGGGTCGAAAGAACCCTCTTTGAGGCCCAAGAAAGATGGCAGGAAGAATCCAAACGCAACAGAATTACTGTCAACGACACCCACATTGCCGATGTAGTGTCCATGATGACCAATATCCCCGTCACAAAAATCGTCAAAAGCGAGAAAAACAAATTGGCCCATCTGACCGAAATCATAGAACAAAAAGTAGTAGGTCAGAAAGAAGCCGTAGAAAAAGTAGTAAAGGCTATACAGAGAAATCGGGCCGGTCTTAAAGACCCCGACAAACCCATCGGGTCTTTTATATTTTTAGGTCAAACCGGGGTAGGAAAAACCCAACTGGCAAAAATTCTAGCCAAAGAAATTTTTGACTCTGAAGAAAACCTAATCCGCATCGACATGAGTGAGTACATGGAAAAATTTGCCATCTCCCGATTGATCGGTGCCCCTCCCGGATATGTGGGCTATGAAGAAGGCGGTCAGCTCAGTGAAAAGGTCAGACGCAGACCCTACTCCGTTATCCTTTTGGACGAAGTAGAAAAAGCCCATCCCGATGTCTTCAACATGCTACTTCAAGTATTGGACGATGGTTTTCTTACCGACAGTTTGGGAAGAAAAATCAATTTCCAAAACACTATCATCATCATGACCTCCAATATTGGGGCTCGACAACTCAAAGATTTTGGTACCGGTGTAGGTTTTGAAACTTCCAGTATGAAATCTCAAGCCGGTGATATCGAAAAAAGTGTGATTCAAAGTGCATTAAAGAAAACTTTCGCACCTGAATTCTTGAATCGTATAGATGACATCGTCATCTTCAATACCTTAGAAAAAGAAGACATTCAAAAAATAGTCGATATCGAATTGGTCAAATTGATCAAAAGAGTCGAAAAACTGGGCTATCAGATTTCCCTTACTCCTGCAGCCAAAAGCTTTATCTCCGAAAAAGGTTTTGATCAAAAATACGGTGCCAGACCACTAAACCGTGCCATACAAAAATACATTGAAGATCTTTTGGCGGAACTGGTCGTCAATAACACCATCGATGAGGGAGCCATTCTGGTGCTCCATCACAAAGACGGAGAAGAGCAACTGCACGTCAAAACAAAGAAAAAAAAATCCTAAAACAGCATAACAAGACAAACAAGCCATCCAATTGGGTGGCTTGTTTTGTTGTATTCAATACCAAAAATCTCATTAAAATATTTTAAAGCTGAACGTTTTGTGATATTTTTGCCAATATGTTGATTAACACAAATAGCTTTTCAACCATTTCTACCCTGTTACGGTCGGGTAATCAAACAGTTACAAATTCTGTATTGACCATGACAACCCCTTTGGGGGTAGTTCATCACATTTAATCACATGACCGTCTGTCTTCAAATCTTTGATTTAGATTCAACAAAATCATTTGCAAAAAAAATATCAACGGCACCCTTTTGGGGATTGTTGTTACGAAAAAATAAATAAAATGAAAGTTTTAAAATTTGGTGGAACCTCAGTAGCAAATTCCAAAAGCTTAAATAGTGTTCTTGAAATAATAAAAAGTCAAAAAGGCTCGATTGCGGTCGTTGTCTCTGCTTTGGGAGGTGTTACCGATATGCTCATCGAGATGCTTTCGATGGTCAAAGAGGCCGATGAAAATTATAAAGACCTATTGCCTGAAATAGAAAGACGACATCTGGAGATCATCAAACAATGCATCCCTATCCAGCATCAAAGTGCCATCATCAGTTTTTTAAAAAAACACACCAACGAGTTGGAATCCAGATTAGACGCCTTATTTTTGTTGGAAGAAGTCACCCAAAAAAATACTGCCGCCATTGCTTCCTATGGAGAAATACTCTCCAGTGGTATTATCCAGGAAGTATTTAAATACAACGGTATCGACAGCATATTGAAAGACACCAGAACCCTAATCAAAACCACTACTCACAACGGTAGAGAAATTGTAGACAACGACCCCACTCAAAAAAACATCACCCAATTTTTTAAAGAAAACCGCTGTAATGTGGTTCTCCTTCCGGGTTTTATAGCAAGCAATGAATTACAAGAAACCACAACACTGGGTCGAGGTGGATCGGATTACTCCGCTGCATTAATCGCCAGCAATACCAATGCCGAAGTTTTGGAAATCTGGACAGATGTAAGCGGCATGTACACTGCCCACCCCAAAATAGTAGCACAGGCAAAACCCATAGAGAAATTGACTTACTTCGAAGCCATGGAGCTCTCTCATTTTGGGGCAAAAGTAATCTATCCTCCCACCCTACAACCCATCGTTGAGAAAAATATCCCCATTCGGATCAAAAACACTTTTGCTCCTCAGGACAAAGGAACCTTGATCGACCACTTGCCCGCCCCCGAAAATGGAGAGATTGTAAAAGGAATCAGCCATATCGACCACGTGGCCCTGATCAATCTGGAGGGTAGCGGAATGATTGGTATTACAGGTTTTTCCAAACGGTTTTTTGAAGCCTTGTCCGATGAAAACATCAATGTGATTATGATCACCCAAGCCTCTTCCGAATATTCCATCTGTATCGGAGTCAATGAGGCGGAGGCTGAAAGGGCTAAAAAAGCGATCGATGAAAAATTCGCTTTCGAAATATCGATTCACAAAGTGGCACCTGCCAAAATTGAACGTCATATGGTGAACATCGCTGTGGTTGGAGAAAAAATGAAAGACCACCAAGGCATCAGCGGAAAATTGTTCAGTAGCTTGGGAGCCAACAACATCAACATTAGAGCCATAGCACAAGGGGCATCCGAAAGAAACATCTCCATCATCATCGACAAAAAAAATGTGGTCAAAGCCATCAATACCTTACACGAAAGTTTCTTTGAGGCTCAGATCAAAGAACTCAACCTGTTTGTGACCGGTGTGGGTAATGTAGGAAGTAAACTGCTCGAACAAATCGATCAGCAAACCGAATATTTGATCGAGAACCTAAGGCTGAAAATTCGCGTAATTGCCATCTCCAATTCCAAAAAAATGGTTTTAGGAGACACAGCCATGAATTTGTCCCAATGGAGAAATGAACTAGAAAAAAGTAAGATCAAAGCAGATCGGGATCAGTTTTTTAAACACGCCAAAAAACTCAACCTCCGCAACAGCATTTTTGTCGACAACACCGCCAGTGAAATCATTGCCAAAGAGTACGCACGCTATCTCAACAACAATATTGGGGTGGTGACCTGCAACAAAATTGCTGCCGCCGATGAATTGGTCAACTACCTCAACCTGAAAAAAATATCAAGAAAATTTGGCAGTCCATACCTGTTTGAAACCAATGTAGGTGCAGGATTGCCCATCATAGACACCTTAAACAATTTGGTAGCTTCCGGCGACCAAATCATTAAAATCCAAGCCGTTTTATCCGGCAGTTTGAATTTTGTGTTTAACCATTTCAAAAAAGGAACCTCCTTTCACGACATCGTCCTTCAGGCACAGCAACAAGGCTATACCGAACCCGACCCAAAAATTGACCTCAGCGGTGTGGACGTTGCCCGAAAAATTCTGATTTTGGCCCGAGAAAGTGGTTTGAAAATTGAATTGGAGGAAATTGAAAACGAATCTTTCCTGCCACAACAATGTTTGAACGCCCCCGATAACAAAGCCTTTTTTGAATCCCTCATCCAATACAGCGACCATTTTGAGGCCATACTCGAAAAAGCAGATCGAGAAAATGCAAAAATGAAATACGTTGCCCAACTGGAAAATGGGAAAGCCAAAGTCGGCATACAACTGGTCAAAGAAGGACACGATTTTTACAACCTGGAAGGCAGTGACAACATAATTTTGTTCTACACCAACCGATACAAGGAGCAACCCTTGATTGTCAAAGGTGCCGGGGCGGGGGCAGACGTCACAGCTTCCGGTATTTTTGCAGATATAATCAGAATTGGAAAACAGTAGCATGGATCAAATCAAAATTTTCGCTCCAGCCAGTGTTGCTAATGTTTCCTGTGGATTTGATGTGCTAGGATTCTGCCTCGATCCCATAGGTGATGAGATGGTCATTCGTAAAACAGACCGTCCCGGAGTAAAAATCACCAAAATTGAAGGACAAGACTTGCCGATGGATACCCGGAAAAACGTGGCAGGAGTTGCTGCAGAAGCCTTACTACAAGACCATCCCGGCAACTGTGGCTTCGACATCGAAATTTATAAAAAAATTAAGGCCGGAAGCGGAATCGGTAGTAGCGCAGCCAGTGCTGCTGGAGCTGTTTTTGGCCTCAACGAACTTTTGGACCGTCCCCTGTCTCCCCACCAACTCATCCCCTATGCCATGGCGGGAGAAAAAATATCCAGCGGAACGGCGCATGCCGACAATGTGGCTCCAGTACTCCTCGGTGGGTTTACCCTCGTCAGGAGCATTGACCCGGTAGATGTCATCCAATTGCCTAGCCCCAAAGAACTGAAAGTAGTTGTGCTCCACCCCAAAATAGAACTGAAAACACTTCATGCAAGAGAAATTCTCAAAAAAAATGTAACCCTCGAAAAAGCCATACATCAATGGGCCAATCTGGGAGCTTTTATCAGTGCACTCTACCGGGAAGATTACCGGTTGATGGCACGAAGTTTGGTAGATCAAATTGTAGAGCCCATGCGATCACTGTTGATTCCAGAGTTTGAATCGCTCAAAAGTGCCGCCCTGCAGTCCGGAGCCCTAGGCTTTGGAATTTCAGGATCCGGACCCTCCGTATTTGCACTTACACGCGGTGACCAAGATGCTCAAAAAGTAGCAGATTCGATCAAAAATGTCATCGAACCCCTGTCCATAGAATACGAAATTCACAGCTCTATTATTAATCCCAACGGAATTAAAATACTCCCCAACTCATGAAGTATTTAAGTCTCAATCACCATTCCAAAGCCGCTCATTTTCAGGATGCCGTAAAACGAGGATTGGCTCCCGACCGCGGACTTTATTTTCCCGAAGAAATTCCTACACTCCCCAAACGTTTTTTTGAAAACATCGACCGCATCAGTATCCCGGAAATGGCCTACGAGGTCATTTATCCCTATATCGGTGACGAAATCCCCAAAACGGCATTGATGAAAATCGTAACAGAGACCCTCAATTTCGAATTTCCTCTTGTCGAAATTTCTGACCAAATTTCGGCATTGGAACTGTTTCAAGGTCCAACCTTGGCCTTCAAAGATGTAGGGGCTCGTTTTATGGCTCGTACCTTGGGCTATTTCAACAAAAACAACCAAGAGAATATAACCGTTTTGGTGGCTACATCTGGAGATACTGGAGGCGCAGTTGCCCACGGTTTTTTGGGGGTTCAAGGCGTAAAGGTCGTGATTTTATACCCCAAAGGTAAGGTTAGTGAAATTCAAGAAAAGCAACTTACCACTCTGGGTCAGAACATTACTGCTCTGGAAGTAGAAGGGGTATTCGACGACTGTCAAGAAATGGTCAAAACAGCCTTCTTGGATGCCGAATTGTCTGAAGTGAATCTTACTTCGGCCAACTCCATCAATGTAGCAAGGTGGTTGCCACAAATGTTTTATTACTTTATTGCCTACAGAAGTATGAAAGCAAAGGGTCAAAAACTGGTTTTTTCGGTTCCCAGCGGAAATTTTGGAAACTTATGTGCCGGCATCATGGCCAAACAAATGGGACTTCCCATAGAACATTTTATAGCCAGTACCAACGTAAACGATGCCGTTCCTCGCTATCTCGAAACTGGCACTTATAAACCTCTGCCTACCCTCCCCACCATTTCCAATGCCATGGATGTGGGAAATCCAAGCAATTTCATCAGAATACAGAAAATATACAACAATGATATTTTCAAAATGAAAAAAGATGTCTCCGGGTTTCGTTTTTCCGACAGTGAAACCCGAAAAGCCATGAAAGAGATTTATGAGGCTGCCGGTTATATTGCCGACCCCCATGGAGCTGTAGGTTATTTGGGACTAAAAGCGTATCTGGAAAATCAAAACGAAAACCTTTACGGTGTGTTTTTGGAAACCGCTCACCCCGTCAAATTTGACGAGGAAGTCACTAAAATCCAAAAGTTTGAAGTCGAAGTTCCCGAACGACTTAAAGCCACCCTTTCACAAAAAAAAGTAAGTATTCCCATCAACGATTACAGCGAACTGAAATCTTTTTTACTGAACCAGACTTTCAATATCGGGTAATACAAAATCCTTGAGTACACTTTCTTCTTTCATCAATTCCTCTATGGCTTGCCATTCTCGGGGGGCTCCAGCAGATAAGTTAACCCCCCCTTTTTCGGTAATCATGATGTCGTCTTCAATTCGAATACCAATATTCCACCATTTGGGATCACAAGGGCTGTTTTCGGGTATATATATACCGGGTTCTATGGTAATGACCATGTTTGGCTCCAACTTACCGTAATTTCCCGGATCGTGAACGTCCAAACCTATGTGATGAGAAAGCCCGTGGGGATAATACCTTTTGGCTTTCGAAGCTTCGTCGATTATACCCAATTGCATCAACCCTTGAGCTACAATATCGTAAGACAAAAGAAACAAATCTCTAAAAGAGACACCCACTTTAGCGGCTTGGATGGCAGCTTCCTGGGCATCGTATACAATTTGATAGAGTGCTTTTTGCTTGGGACTGAACACCCCGTTGGCGGGAATGGTTCGGGTAACATCGGCAGTATAACCATAGAATTCTGCACCTAAATCCATCAAAACCAATTGATTGTCTGTGGTCTCTTTGTCATTTTCGATATAGTGGAGAATGCAGCCATTCTCTCCGGCCCCCACTATTGATGGATAGCCCTCATCGGCAGCTCCATATTTTCGGTAAACAAACTCGTGGATTCCCTGAATTTCTCGCTCTCCCATAATGGGGTGCATGGCTTTCATCACTTCGACCTGCCCTACCACAGAGATCGCAACTGCTTTTTTGAGTAAGACAATTTCCTCTGGTGTTTTGACCTCTCGCATATCGGCCATAATACGGGGTAAGGTTTCTATATCAAAATTGTATTCTCTAAGGGCAAAAGCCGATTTGCGTTTGGCTTCAACGTAATAATCTTGATTTGGATTTTCAAGAAATCCATTTATAATGTCGTCATTTGCCAAAGTACTATCTCGAGCCACGATTCGCTCCAAGGCAGATTTTACCTGATCGGCAGAGGTCTCATCAGAAGCTATTATTTTTTGATAAGCGGCATGTCGGTTAGGGTTAAAATCGTTGGGAAAATTGATGGCTTCCTTGAAAGCAGCTTTGAGGTCAAACAAGTCGTTGGGATCATCGGTCTGATCGCGAATGTCATTTTTAAACTCAAAAAATAAAACCTGCTCTACGGGGTTGACTTGTTCCAGATCATTTTTGAACTCGGCTCTTTCTGCCACCCTTTCAAACCCCAGTTCCTTTACTTGGGAGAGACTGTAGCGCCTTCCGTTCCACATTTCTTTGTAAGGATTTCGCTCTAGGACATAGATTTTCTCAGAGTAGTAACCGTTGTTGTCTCTTTGATTATTTTTATAAATCATCAAGACCGAATGCGGCTGATGCCAACCCGTTAGATAGAAAAAATGTGGATCCTGATGGTAGTGATAATCTACATCATTGGCGCGATTTCGGATCGGAGCACTAAACAAAACCGCTATGCTGTTGTCCGGAAGTTTTTCTCGAAACTCTTTTCTGATTTGTTGGTAGTGTTCGGGTGTCAATTTTGACTTTTGTGCATTGGCCAACAAGCCCAACAATAGTAATCCTAAATATACTGCGTTTTTCATTCGAACAGCTGTGATGATTTTTAGCATGGTGTTTCGCCTTTCTTGTGCATTAAAAGTAATATTTTTGGAGAAAATACCTCGATGAAAACAACTCCCTTTTTTTCAATTCACACTCAATTGGGAGCCAAAATGGCTTTGTTTGGTGGTTATCAGATGCCCATTCAATACAGCGGTGTAAAGCAAGAACACCTGTCTGTCAGGGAAAGACTGGGTGTTTTTGATGTTTCACATATGGGAGAATTCATGATCGAAGGCCCACAATCCAAGGCATTATTGCAAAGAATCTGCAGCAATGACATCGAAAAATTATTTCCAGGAAAAGCCCAATACAACTACCTACCCAACGAGAAGGGTGGGGTCGTAGACGATCTCATCGTATACCAGCTCGAAGATCAAAAGTATTTGTTGGTGGTCAATGCCTCCAATATTGAAAAAGATTGGAATTGGATTCAAAAACAAAATATAGAATTTCAAGCCACCCTTACCGATGTGTCGGAACAAACAGCATTACTGGCCATACAGGGGCCCAAAGCCATTGTGGCCATGCAAACAATCTGTAATGCCGATTTAGGTGCACTCCAGCAATACAGCCATGTTACAACACGTTTTGCAGGGGTCGAAAATGTACTGGTTGCCACCACGGGCTACACCGGTGCAGGAGGTATCGAAATTTATTTCGATCCCCAATATGCCGTTTTGATCTGGAATGCCATCCTGCAGGCAGGAGCCGATTTTGGGATACTACCCGTAGGTTTGGCCGCACGAGATACCCTCAGACTGGAAATGGGATATTGCTTGTACGGCCATGAAATAGACAATGACACCTCTCCCATCAGTGCCGGACTGGGATGGATTACCCGACCCGAAACCGATTTTATCATGGCCAAACATCACAAAAAAACCATAACGACAGGAACCAAAGAACTGCTGGTGGGTTTTGAAATGGATCAAAGGGGAATCCCTCGATCTGGATACCTAATTTTTGACGCTCAACAAAACCCCATTGGTCGGGTAACCTCCGGAACCCAATCTCCTTCCTTGGACAAAGGCATTGGGTTGGGATTTGTCGAGAAATCTTTTTCAAATCTCGGGCGATCCATCTGGGTTCAAATTCGGGACAAATTTGTTCCAGCTACTGTCGTAAAACTCCCTTTTGTCGAATGATCCCAAAGCGTGAAGACCAAAAAAATCGTAATTTAATTGTTCAACCCCTCACCCCCTACTCAAAGACGGTCCAACCACCACAGCACTCGATCGTTAGTTTTATATGATGAAAGCCCATATAGGGCATATAACACGGTAAAGACCAATACCCACCGACATGATTAAACTCTCATTACCAACAACTTACATAAT
>CAZGUB010000016.1:0-17769 GCA_964528935.1 uncultured Flavobacteriaceae bacterium
ATCTTCCCTACACGACGCTCTTCCGATTCCATGCTCAGAGGGTTCGGCTGCCAAAAATTTTACTGCCCACACGGATCATGTTGCTGCCTTGGGCAATGGCCAGGGGATAGTCTCCGCTCATGCCCATGGAGAGGAGGCTCAGCCCCGGATGGTTCCGGCGCAACTCATCGTAAAAGCTTTTCAGCCCTTTAAATTCTTGGGCGATCTGGTCTTGGTCGTCGGTAAAGGTGGCCATACCCATCAGTCCTCTGATGTTTACATGCTCCATAGACGTAGCGACTTCCAAAGCCTGTACACACTCCTCTTGGGAAAAGCCAAATTTGGAACTCTCCCGGGCGATGTGGACTTGGAGCAAACAATCGATCTTACGTTTGTTTTTTTGGGCCTGTTTATCGATTTCTCGGAGAAGTTTCAGTCGGTCCACGCCGTGAATGAGATCGACAAAAGGGGCCATGTATTTCACTTTGTTGGTCTGTACGTGTCCGATCATGTGCCATTGGATGTCTTGGGGCAGGGCTTGGTGTTTGGTGGTCATTTCTTGGATTTTATTTTCTCCAAAAATCCTTTGACCCGCCCGGTAGGCCGCCATGATTTCTGCGTTGGATTTGGTTTTGGAAACGGCCACCAACTGAACATCTCGGGGGATTTCGCGCAGCAGGGAATGGATGTTTTCCGAAATATTCATGCGGCAAAGATATTGAAAACTAAAACCACAAAGACCCGAGCAGGGAGTAGATTTATATAATTTTTCGGTCGGGTGTCGATGTTTTTTATATCTTGAAAATAGAAAACAAAAGGGGGGCTCTGCTGTTTATCGGAGGAGGAGCACAGCGAGGCCATCGCCCGAGGCATATGAAAGCCCATAATGGGCATTTAACACCGTAAAGACCAATACCCACCGACATGATTAAATTCTCATTACCAACAACTTACATAATTTTAAACCGATAAAAAAAATCACCATCGACAATTACTTGGACGCCCATTATATTCATCGCAGCAACTGGTTACGGGCCGCTGTTTTGGGGGCCAACGACGGCATTATCTCGGTATCGAGTTTGGCCATCGGGGTGGCAGCGGCCAGTAGCGATCCCGAACCGGTGGTCTTGGCTACCGTAGCGGGCTTGGTGGCCGGGGCACTCTCCATGGCCGCTGGAGAGTATGTGTCGGTGAGTTCGCAAAAAGATACCGAAAGGGCCGATATCGAAAGGGAAAAAAAGGAATTGGAGGAAATGCCGGAGGAGGAACTGCAGCTGCTGGCGCAGATTTACGAAAAAAGAGGACTGAAAAAAACAACGGCCCTGCAGGTAGCACAAGAGCTGACCGCAGTAGACGCTTTGGGAGCACATGTGCGCGACGAACTGGGGATCAACGAAATTACAGAGGCCCGGCCCGCTCAGGCGGCTTTGGCCTCGGGAGCGGCTTTTGTCGCAGGTGGACTCATGCCGCTTTTGGTGGTGTTGTTTTTTCCTTTTTCGGGCTTGGAATACGGACTGTATGGCCTGACCACTTTTTTTCTGATGGTTTTGGGGGCTGTGTCCGCCAAAACCGGAGGGGCCACCGTATGGAAATCTTTGCTTAGGATTGCAATATGGGGAACTATCGCCATGGGAATGTCTGCAGGGGTGGGTACCCTTTTTGGGATCAATATTTGAGGAAAAAAAGGCAGGAACTCTTTTGTGGGAATTTATCGGTAAGCGTCGATCACCCGATAGGCCAATTCCAAAGCAGCCGTTCCGTTTTCGAGACTTACGATGGGGCTTTGTCCTAGGTCGATGGCTGCTGCAAAAGTTTCCAACTCTTCTAGGATGGCGTTGGATTCTTCGATTATGGGATTTTCGAAATAGATTTGTTTTTTTTCGCCTTCCGCATTTTGTAAGATCATGGCAAAGTCATCGGGCTTTTCAGGTGCTGTTTTCATTTTGACAAATTCCACTTTTTTGTCGAGAAAATCAACGGCGATGTAGGCGTCTTTTTGGAAAAAACGGGTTTTTCTCATTTTTTTGAGGGAAATCCGACTGGCGGTAAGGTTGGCGACGCAGCCGTTTTCAAATTCGATTCGGGCGTTGGCGATGTCGGGTGTACTGCTGATGACGGCCACCCCGGAGGCGGAAACGAATTTTACCTTGGCATCGACCAGGCTCAGAATGATGTCGATGTCGTGTATCATCAAATCCAATACTACGGGGACATCGGTGCCCCGGGGGTTGAATTCTGCCAGGCGATGGGATTCGATAAACATGGGGCGGGTGATATGGTCTTTGACGGCTTTGAAAGCGGGGTTGAACCTTTCTACATGGCCAACCTGGCCCAAGACTTGTTGTTTTTGGGCTTGGAGGCAAATGTCTTGTGCCTCGGCCAAGCTGTTGGCAATGGGTTTCTCGACAAATATGTGTTTTCCCGCTGCGATGGCTTGCAGGGCCAGTGCGTGGTGATTTAGGGTAGGGGTGACGATGTCTACCATCTCACAGGCCTCAATCAGGGCCTCTGGACTGTCGAAGCGGGCATAGCCTTTTTCTTTTGATAGTTTTTCTGCGGCGGCCTGATCGGGATCGTAAAAACCCACCAGCTGATAGGCTTTGGAGGCTTCCAGCAAACGCAGATGGATTTTGCCCAAGTGACCTGCACCCAATACACCGGCTTTGATCATTTTTTTGTATTTGATCAAAAATACCATCTTTTTCTGATATTTTTTGCGAACTGTTTACTTTTGTGGTCATGACCGATACCACCAAATATCAGGGACAACGAAGGCAGCTGGTGCAATTGCTGGAGCAGAAAGGGATTTTGGATCCGAGGGTGTTGGCGGCCGTGGGGCAGGTTCCTCGACATTGGTTTATGGACACAGGGCTGGAAGCCTATGCCTACGAGGACAAGGCTTATCCGATTGCGGCCGACCAGACCATTTCTCAGCCCTATACGGTGGCTTTTCAGACTCAGTTGTTGAAATTGCAAAAGGGCGACCGAGTACTGGAAATCGGAACAGGATCGGGCTATCAAACGGCGATTCTACTGGCTTTTGAAGGAGTGTCGGTTTATACCGTCGAACGACAGCAGGAGTTGTTCAAGAAAACGACTTTGTTATTTAAAAAACTTCAGTTGCGACCCAAAAAAATGATTTTTGGCGATGGCTACAAGGGCTGGCCGGCGGCGGCTCCTTATGATGCGATTCTCGTTACGGCGGGTGCGCCCAAGGTTCCACAGGCGCTGTTGAAACAGTTGGCACCGGGGGGACGCTTGGTGATTCCTGTCGGGGAAAAGGAGCAGGTCATGACCTGCTATGTACGCAAAGGGGAGAAAGCCTTTGACCGAAAAACTTTTGGGGCTTTTCGGTTCGTTCCGCTTTTGAAAGACAAGAATTAATTTTGATTAAAACCTTTTTTAACCCTATCCAAATTCCTTTTGTTGTCTCGGTCTTTTAGGGTTTCTCTTTTGTCGAAGCGTTTTTTTCCTCTGGCGAGGGCGATCAACAGTTTGGCAAAGCCTTTTTCGTTGATATAGAGTTTGAGAGGGACTATGGTGAGGCCGGTATTTCGAATTTCTTTGTGGAGTTTTTGAAGCTCTCTTTTGTTGAGCAAAAGCTTTCTGCTGCCCCGCGGGCGATGATTGAATCGGGTTCCGAAGGCGTATTCTTCAATGTACATATTTACGGCAAAAAGCTCCCCTTTTTCGTTGAATTCACAAAAGCTCTCGGCGATAGAAGCTTTGCTGTTGCGAATGGATTTGATCTCTGTTCCGGTCAAAACAATCCCGGCGGTAAATTGATCGAGAATTTCGTATTCAAACCGCGCGCGCTTGTTTTGTATGTTGATCCGCTTTTGCACCCTACAAAGTTAAGAACTTATTTGTTTGGGTTTCGGGTATTTTGGAATACGGTTGGCCTGTTGAGGTGATGTGCTTAGTTGGGCTTGCTTTGGGCTATTTGGAGATAAAAGAAAAAATCCCAATTAGACTGCCCACTATGGCCAAGAATTGAACCAATCCCAGCATATAAATTAATTTGTTTAGATCGGAGCGCAGGATGGACATGTCTTCTTTTAATTCGTTTTTTTGGCTGTTGATCTCACTCACAAGGTCGATTTTCAAATCGGCCCAGTCAGTTTTGGTGGCCAAGTGTTCGTGTTTTTGGTTCATGGCTTCTTGTATGGTGTTGGTCAATCCCTGAACAAAAGATTGTGCTTTGTTTTTGTCTTGAATCAACTCTTGGGAGAGGTCGTACAAGATCAAATGGTTTTCTCGGTTTATGGGTTAGGGGTTTTGTCATAAATATATTTTTTTTTGGAAATAGAATTTGTTTTGGTGTTGGACGTCACAAAACTAAAACCATGGCTATGTTCTTAAAGTTATGGCTTTTAGGCATTTCGAAATACGATTTGACCATCGAAATGATCGACTAAAATGGGTTGGGTTTGGTCTATATTTCCGGCCAGTAATTCTTTACTCAGTGCATTGAGTACCTTTTTCTGCATGACTCTTTTTACGGGTCTTCCGCCGTATTCTGGATCGAATCCCCATTGTGCCAGTGTCTCAATGGCTTCTTCTGAGGCAGAAATGGTCAGGTCTTGTTGTTGCAGTCTTTTGGCCAAATTTTCGAATTGTAGCCGCACAATGGATTGAATTTCTTTGGCCGTTAGTGGCGAGAACATGAGGATGTCGTCGATTCTGTTGAGGAACTCGGGTCGAATGGTGGTTTTGAGCAACTGTAAAACGGCAGTTTTGGCGTGTTCTTGGGCTTCGTCAAAATCGACATGGGTTTCGAAGGCGTTTTTGATTTCGTGGCTTCCGAGGTTGGAGGTCATAATGACAATGGTGTTTTTGAAGTCGGCTGTACGTCCCTTGTTGTCGGTTAGCCTACCCTCGTCCAAGACCTGTAAAAGCACGTTGAAGGTGTCGGGATGGGCTTTTTCAATTTCGTCCAGAAGCACGACGGAATAGGGTTTTCTTCGTACAGCCTCGGTGAGCTGTCCACCTTCTTCATAGCCGATATATCCTGGAGGTGCCCCGACAAGACGGCTGACGGCGTGTCGTTCTTGATATTCGCTCATGTCGATTCGGGTGATGTTGTTTTCATCGTCAAAGAGTACTTCGGCCAAGGCTTTGGCCAGCTCTGTTTTTCCCACTCCGGTGGTTCCCAGAAATAGAAAACTGCCAATGGGTCGGTTTTGGTCTTGCAAACCGGCACGACTTCGACGAATGGCGTCGGCGACGGCTTCTACGGCTGTTTCTTGGCCGACCATACGTTTGTGGATTTCATCTTCTAGATTGAGGAGTCGCTCTTTGTCGGACTGCAGCATTTTGCTCACAGGTATGCCTGTCCATTTGGCGACCACTTCGGCCACGTCGTCGTAGTTGACCTCTTCTTTGATAAGGCTGTCTTTTTCTTGGTATTGCAGCAGTTCTTGGTGCAGTTGGTCTAGGGTCTCTTGTGCAACTTTTATTTTTCCGTAGCGCAATTCGGCAACGGTAGCATAATCGCCTTCTCTTTCTGCCCGATCGGCTTGAAGCTTGAGATTTTCGATTTCTTGCTTGGCTTGCTGGATTTTATCGACACGATCTTTTTCTTGACTCCATTGGGCAAATAGGGTATTTCTCTCCTCCTTGAGATTGGACAGTTCTTGGTTGAGTTTTTCAATTTTGTCCTTGTCCTTTTCTCGTTTGATGGCAACAAGTTCTATTTCTATTTGGCGGATCTTGCGGTCTAGGCTGTCCAGTTCTTCGGGTTTTGAGTTCATCTCCATGCGTAGTTTAGAGGCAGCCTCGTCCATCAGGTCGATGGCTTTGTCGGGCAGGAAACGGTTGGAGATATAGCGATCGGAGAGCATGACGGCTCCTATGATGGCTTCGTCCTTTATGCGGACTTTGTGGTGGGCTTCGTATTTTTCTTTAATGCCACGAAGGATGGAAATGGCACTTTCGGTGTCGGGTTCGTCCACGAGCACTTTTTGGAAACGGCGTTCGAGGGCTTTGTCTTTTTCAAAGTATTTTTGGTATTCATCGAGGGTGGTAGCACCGATGGCTCTGAGCTCCCCTCTGGCCAGTGCAGGTTTTAGGATGTTGGCGGCATCCATGGCGCCCTCTCCACCGCCTGCGCCAACCAGGGTGTGGATTTCGTCGATAAAGAGTACGATATCTCCTTCGCTACCGACAACTTCTTTGATCACGCTTTTGAGGCGTTCTTCAAACTCTCCTTTGTATTTGGCACCGGCAATGAGTGCCCCCATGTCGAGGGCAAAGATCTGTTTGTCTTTGAGGTTTTCGGGTACATCTCCATCGATGATGCGGTGGGCTAAGCCTTCGGCAATGGCAGTTTTTCCCGTACCGGGTTCGCCGACCAGAATGGGATTGTTTTTTGTTCTACGAGAAATAATCTGCAATAGCCTTCGGATTTCCTCATCTCTTCCGATCACGGGATCGAGCTTGCCATCCTTGGCGAGTTGATTGAGGTTTTTGGCGTATTTTTCCAAGGCGTTATATTGGTCTTCTGCCGATGCGGAGGTAATTTTTTCGCCCCTCTGCAGTTGGGAAAGGGTTTCTTCGAGGTCTTTTTGGGAGATCCCTTGATCTTTTAAGATTTTGCCGATGGTTCCGGAGCTTTTGAAAAGGGCCAAAAGCAGGTGTTGGGTGGCTACAAATTCATCATTGGAGCTTTTGGAGAGGTTGATGGCGTCGATCAGGGTTTTGGAGCTATTGGGGGACAACATGATCTCTCCTCCCGAGACCTTGGGCAAGCTCTCCAAGGCACTGTCGGTCAATTTTTCTAACAGTGAAAAATTGATCTGTAGTTTTTTAAAAACAAAAGGCAAAACATTATCGTCAACTTCGAGCAGGGCTTTTAAGAGGTGTTCGTTTTCGATTTGCTGGTGTCCCATTTGTTGGGCCAATTGTTGTGCGGTTTGCACCACCTCTTGCGATTTCAGGGTAAATTTATTCAGATTCATGGCGTTTTTTTTCTTACGCAGACAAAATTCATTCCACAACAATTTCATTGACGTATTGTCAGCAAAAATCCCTAGAAAGCAGACATTTTGACGGGTTCAGTCGAATGATTGCATGGCTTTCCAGACCGGGTTCAGTCCGTCGATGATGTCGGAGGCAATTAAAAAGGGGGTGGCCAGGGTTTGCGCCTTGATGTCTCCAGCCTGACCATGGGCAAAAACACCCAAAAGGGCAGCTTTTTCGGGGGAATATCCTTTGGTCAAAAGGGCACCAATAATACCGGTGAGTACGTCTCCGCTTCCGGCGGTGGCCATAGCGGGGTTGCCACTGCTGTTGAAGTAGAGGGTGCCATCAGGCAGGGCGATGACCGTATGCGCTCCTTTGAGCAAGCAGATGATTTGGTTTTGTTGAGCAAAACGGGTGAGCAGTTCCAGTTTTTCACTTTCGTTTTTCCAGTGACCTGCCAACCTCTCAAATTCTTTGGGGTGGGGGGTAAGGATAGCGTTTTGAGGGAGGAGTTGTAACAACTCACTATGCATGGCCATGAGGTTGATGGCATCGGCATCTACGACCAATTGGGCCTGAGCGGTAGCAAAAATCGACTGTAGATAATCTTTGGTTTCAGGGGCTGTTCCCATACCCGGGCCTATTGCAAGGGTATTAAAATTTAACCCATAATATCCTGATATAAAGTCATTACCATCATTTACCTCAACCATAGCTTCGGGTATAGCGGTTTGTAATATTTCCACACCACAGCGTGGTGAAACTACCGATAATTTCCCCATACCCGATCGAAGTGCTGCCTTTGCAGCCAATACGGCTGCACCCATTTTTCCTTGACTGCCTGCTATCAAAAGTAGCTGTCCGTTGGTACCCTTGTGGTCAAATTTTTGTGCATTTTTGAAAAAACTCCTTGCATATTTTTTGGTCAGATACCGATAGGGGGTATTTACTTTTTCGATATATCCTGGCCACAGTCCAATGTCGAGTAGGTGAAATTGCCCCACTTTACTCCCCCGTTCCGGCAGGAGGAAGGCGAGTTTGGGCATCTGGAAACTGAGGGTGTGCTGGGCCTGAACAATCCCCTCGGCAGGGTTGTCGGTATTGAAATCTGAGAACATGCCCGAGGGAATATCGATGGCAATCACGGTATTGGGGAGCCGGTTGAGGGTTTGAATGATTTTTCTGAGAGCTCCGGTTACGGGACGGTTGAGACCGGTTCCCAATAGGGCATCAATAAAGAGGTCTTTTTGGTTTGCAGCTGTTAAGCTTTCTGGGGTGAGTTTTTTGATGCTGTTTAAGTCGATTTTTGACTTATTCTTATGGTAATCTTCGCTGGGATTGGCCCCTAATGAGAATTCCAAAAGGGTACATGAATAGTTTTTCTCCCGCAACATTCTGTACAAGGCCAATCCATCTCCACCATTGTTTCCGGTGCCAACCAAAAAAGTGAATTTTTGTTGGGCGTCATAACGTTGAGTGATCCACTCCAAACAGGCGGTGGCAGCCCTTTCCATCAACTCAACCGAGGAAATGGGTTCCCGGAGAATGGTTTGGCGGTCGGCTTCTCTGATTTGGCTACTGCTGAGTATTTTCATATTCGATGGAAAATCCAATTTTAAACGGCAAGCATTCCAATTGATTTTTAAGGGCACAAAACGGAAGACCTTGCTTCTATTTTGTGTAAAACACCCCTAGTTATCAAGGGGGTGGGTGCGCTTGTTTTGATATTAATTGATTTATAATCAAACATTTATACTTTTTATTTTCTTTTTGGCTTCTGACTGTTTAAAAAATTGAGATTAAGTTAATAATATATCTACTAAGGTGGTGTCGAAAACCTTATTTTTGTAACGTAAAAATTGAAGCATGACAGCACGCGACACTACTATTTTTGATTTGATTAATGCAGAGGAGCAACGACAACTGAGCGGTATTGAATTGATCGCTTCGGAGAATTTTACCAGCCCGGCGGTAATGGAGGCTACGGGTTCGGTTTTGACCAATAAATATGCAGAAGGTTACCCAGGAAAGCGTTACTACGGCGGTTGTGAAGTGGTGGATCGGATCGAACAAATCGCGATCGATCGTGCCAAGGCATTGTTTGGTGCGGATTATGCCAATGTGCAGCCCCACTCGGGTTCGCAAGCCAATGCGGCGGTATTTCATGCCTTTTTGAAGCCGGGCGACCGCATATTGGGCTTTGATCTTTCCCATGGAGGGCATTTGACCCACGGCTCTCCGGTCAACTTTTCGGGGCGCTTGTACGAAGCGCATTTTTACGGCGTACAAAAGGATACAGGCAGACTGGATTACGATGAAATTCTGTCCATAGCCCAAAAAGTGAAGCCACAAATGATTATCGCCGGTGCTTCAGCTTATTCACGAGACATCGATTTTGCAAAATTTAGAAGCATTGCCGATACGGTAGGTGCCTTTTTACTGGCCGATATCTCTCATCCGTCGGGTCTGATTGCTACGGGATTGCTTTCCAATCCCATTCCCCATTGTCATGTGGTCACTACCACCACACACAAAACCCTGAGAGGTCCTCGAGGAGGACTGATCTTGATGGGTAAAGATTTCGACAACCCTTTTGGTTTGGCCCTCAAAAATGGAACGCTTCGCAAAATGTCTCATTTGTTGGACATGGCTGTATTTCCCGGAAATCAAGGAGGCCCTCTGGAACATGTGGTGGCGGCCAAAGCGGTGGCTTTTGGCGAGGCCATGCAACCCGAATTCAAAAAATACATGGAGCAGGTGAGAAATAATGCCAACGCCATGGCTGAAGCCTTTGTAAATAGAGGATATGACCTGATTTCTGGAGGTACGGACAATCATATGATGCTCATCGATTTGCGCAATAAAGACATTACCGGAAAAGCGGCCGAACAGGCTTTGGTCAAGGCCGATATCACGGCCAACAAAAACATGGTGCCTTTTGACGACAAATCCCCTTTTGTTACCTCTGGAATTCGTTTTGGAACGGCAGCCATCACTACCCGAGGACTCAGAGAAGCCGACATGGAAACCGTAGTCGGATTGATCGACCGCATTATTGTATCTCCGGACGATGAAGCAAACACCAAAGCTGTGGCCCAAGACGTTCACGCATTGATGAAGGGCAGGCCTTTGTTTGCCTATTGATACGGTGGAGATTGGTGCCAATTGAATCCAGTCCTTTCTTGTTGGGCATAACGTTTTAATTCCTCAAAAAAAGTATGGAAATCGCTTTCGATTTTGTTGTAGTGCCTTTTGAGGTCGTGGATGGCTTCGTCCATTTTGGAGGGGAATCGCGTACATTGTGACATTTGGAAAAGTATTCTTTGAAGCCCCTCGACAGAGCGGTAGGCCAAAAACCAATTGTGTCGTGACATAACGGGCAGTAATTTCTGTGTTTTAAGTGGCAAGCTACTCTTGTGCTGTTGTAGAAGAAGATAAAAGTTGTTGCTAAATTTTTCTAAGGAAATGCTGTGGTGGTCGTTCCAATGGGCCGCCAAAAAATGATCAAAAAACATGTCGACAATGACCCTGCTGTAGTGTCGATGATGGGGAAATATCAAAGAAACATTTTTTTTGAACAATAGGTGTTGGTCCGTAAATTGGTCTATTTTGCGGTGTAGTAAAATTCCGTTTCGAATACCTTGGGGATACGCAATGTAAGATTTGCCCTTCACTTGGTCAGCGATAAAATTGCCAATGGCAAGCTCGTCATTGTCACCAGAAAGATAGACATGGGCTAAATAATTCATCTTATGCAATACTATGCTGTGTAAGGCTAAGTTAAGGCAAATGCCCAAAACCATTTTTTTGGTTTCTTTTTTTGATTGAAAAATCTATTGGGACCGTCCATATGAGTTATCTTTGGGTATGACATTAATCAAATCCATTTCGGGAATTCGAGGGACCATTGGGGGGGCTGCCGGTGACAATCTTACCCCCATGGATGTGGTTCTTTATACTTCTGCCTACGCTTGTTGGCTCAAAAAACAGCAAAAATCGTCACCTTATCGAGTGGTGGTTGGCCGTGATGCTCGAATTTCGGGCAGTATGGTGCAGGGATTGGTTCAACAGACCTTGGTGGGTTATGGAATCGAAGTATTGGATTTGGGTTTATCCACCACGCCCACCGTAGCAGTAGCGGTGCCAGAACACCAAGCCGATGGAGGAATTATCATAACAGCCAGTCACAACCCCAAAGAGTGGAATGCTCTGAAATTACTCAACAGAGCAGGGGAGTTTGTCGATGACGATGCCGGAAAAACCATTTTGGAGATTGCACAACGGCAGAGTTTTGACTTTGCCACGGTAGAAGAATTGGGAAAAGTAATTGCGGTTGATGGGGCCATCGAGGATCATGTCAAAAAAGTTTTGGCCCTTGATTTGGTTGATGTAGAACGCATAAGGAAAAAGCAGTACCACGTGGTAGTGGACGCTGTCAATTCTACTGGAGGAATTGCCATTCCACTGATATTGGGGGGTTTAGGGGTTTCTTATGTACCCCTCTATTGCGAGCCTACAGGTCATTTTCCCCACAATCCCGAACCGCTAAAAGAGCATTTGTCCGCCCTCAGCCAAAGGGTGGTATCAGAAAAGGCCGATTTTGGTATAGTGGTGGATCCGGATGTCGATCGTTTGGCTTTTGTAGACGAAAAGGGTGTGATGTTTGGCGAGGAATATACCTTAGTGGCCTGTACAGATTATGTATTGTCCAAAACCCCGGGGAATACCGTTTCCAACCTTTCCTCTACCCAAGCCTTATCCGAGCTTACCCAAGACAGAGGAGGCGCTTATTTCGCGAGCGCTGTGGGAGAGGTGAATGTAGTTGAAAAAATGAAAACTGTCAATGCCGTAATTGGTGGTGAGGGCAACGGAGGGGTGATTTATCCGGATTTGCACTATGGCAGAGATGCGCTGGTTGGGGTGGCTTTGTTTTTGAGTTTGCTTTCTGAAAGAAACATAAAAGTATCTGATTTAAAGGCTACCTATACCGATTATGCCATGTGTAAGTCCAAAGTATTGTTGTCTCCAGAGATGGATGTCGATGGTATTTTACACTACTTTGCGGAACAATATGCTGAAAAAAAGCCCATCACTATCGATGGGGTAAAAATTATTTTTGAAAAAGCATGGGTACATCTGAGGAAGTCCAACACCGAACCCATTATTAGGGTGTGTACAGAAGCAGCCAATGAGGATTTGGCCCGAGCGTTGGCCCGGCGTTTTGTCCTTGAAATAGAATCTTATGTTTAATCTTTCGGGGCCTTGTCGGCATGTTTAAAGCGTTTGTGCGTCCAGAGGTATTGGGTGGGGTCGCAGTAGATGTCCTGTTCCAACCATTCTGTAAAAGTATTGGTGATTTGGTACATTTCAGATTCTTGAGCCCGATCGCTGATCAGTTCGAAGCTGGCCTCATAATGCCCTCTTTTTACGCGATTGATTCGGGCATAAACCACGCCAAAATCCATTTCCTTGGCCAGTAGCTCTGCCCCGAAAAATACAGGGACTTTTACCCCCAAAAAGGTCCTCCAGTAGGTTTTGGGTTTTGGTTGTGGGGATTGGTCGCTAGCAAACCCATAGATCCCGATTTTTCCTTGTTGGTGGAAGGATTTTATGGTTTCCAATGCGCGATAGCGCGACATGAGTTTGGCTTTGTGTTTTTTTCGAATTTTTTGGGCCAACCGATCAAAATACTTGTTTTGCAGTGGGGTGTATATGGCATAGCTAGGGGATTGGGTGTGATAGCCTATGGAGGTCATCCACTCCCAGCTGGCGTAGTGGCCACAGATGATGATGGCACTGCGATGCTGCTTTTCGAACTGTGTTAAAATTTCTAGGTTTTTAAAAACCATGCGCTTTTGCATTTGGGCTTCGCTCATTTTGAAGGACTTGAAAGCTTCTAGTGTAATGTCGCAAAAATGACGGTAAAATTGTTTTTGAATCCATTGGATTTCCTTTTCGTCCTTGTCGGGCATGGCCCTTTTAAGGTTGGAGTAAATGATTTTTTTACGATATCCAAAAAGCCGAAAGACAAAAAACTGCAAAAAATCTGAAAATCGGTAAAGGATGCCAAAAGGCAGGGAGGCAATACAGTAGATGAGGGGGTAGGCGAGAAAGTAGACGATTTTGTGCAACTCTTTTTTTTTCAAAGATAGTATATTTGTGTTTTAAAGATTCTTTATGTCTTCCCTCCCGCCGGTCGTATTGCTGATCCTCATAGCCAACATTGTTTTCTCCTATATTGGTTTTAAAAGTCCAGCCATTTTTGAGCGGTATCAGTTCCAAATGGCGAGAATTAAAGGGGGTGAGCAATGGCGTATGTGGACTTCAGGATTTTTGCATGTAGATTTCAATCACTTATTGGTAAACATGTTGTCCTTGTATTTTTTTGCCGGCTATGTGGTTTATAGTTTGGGCGAAATGAAGTTTTTGGCCTTGTACCTTACCAGTCTTTATTTGGGTAATTATCTGTCCTATCGCTACCATCACAGCAACGATCAATACACTGCAGCAGGTGCCAGCGGTGCGGTGTCGGGTGTGGTATATGCTGCGGTTTTGTTGTATCCGGATATGAAAATGATGTTGCTTTTTTTTCCGATTCCTTTGCCGGGATACGTTATGGCAACTTTGTATTTGATTTATACCCTCTACGGCATGAAGAAGCAACGAGACAATATCGGTCATACGGCTCATTTTGGGGGTGCTGTAGCTGGACTATTGGCCACCATTGCTTTTGTGCCTTCTGTTTTAGAAAGCTCGGGATTTACTTTGGGTATGCTGGCAGCAACTTTGGTAATTGCCGCCTTTCTCTTTAAGCGATTTTCTTAAAAGCTCTATTGGAGCAATTCTTCAATTTTTTGCTCTAAGGCACTACCTCTGAGGTTTTTGGCTACAATTGTACCGTTTTCATCCAGTATAAAAGTGGCAGGAATGGAGCGTACCTGATAGGCTTTAGCGATGGGTTCGTTCCAGTATTGTAAATGCGAGACATGCGACCACTGCAGACCATCGTCTTCTATGGCTTTGATCCAGTTTTCCTTGCTTTTGTCCAAGGATACACCGACCACACTCAGCCCTTTGTCTTTGTGTTTGTTAAAGGTTCTAACCAAGTTGGGATTTTCAACCCGGCAAGGACGACACCATGAAGCCCAAAAATCCACGATGGTGACTTTTCCCAAATTGTCTTTCAGCTTGACCAATTGACCGGCAGGGTCGGGCCCTTCGAAATCGGGCGCATTTTGTCCCACTTCAGCGGGGACACTCTCATGGAGGGTTTTGTATAAATTTTGACCGTTTTTACTGTTTTTTAGTCGGCTACTGAAATTTTCAAATAGGGGTTTTGCTTCTTCGGAGGACATTTGTTTGGTTACTACAAAACGCTCCAAAATAAGTACAGAGACATAGGAATCGGAATTGTTTTTGACAAAATTGATTTCGTATGCTCTGATTTGCTCTTGCACATCTTTGTATTGTTCTTGCAGGTCGGCGGCCAATAGACTGTCGCGAGCAATGGTGGCCTGTTGCAGTTCTCTACCGATGCCGTTCATGGAATTGACAAAAACTTTTGTTTCAGATTTGTATTTCATAAAGGCATCGTTCGAAACCGTCCCTCGGGCATTGGAACTCATGAGGCTGTCTTTGTACAAGCTAAGTCTGATATTTCCCGACTCGATTATAAAAGGGAAATTTCCTCTCAGTCCTTGTACGGCAATGAAATTGACATCGGGAGTCTCTACTACACCTTTAATCTTAAAACTGCCGTTGGTCACGGGGATGGAGTCGATGATGAGTGGTTGCTGATTGGTATCGGCGATGACCCTGTAAACCATTTTACCATCTTCGATATCGGAAGAGCCCTCGATGGTAAAGGATCCGTCATTGACGGAACATCCCAAAAAAACAAGAGGGGCAATTAAAAAAAGTAATTTCTTTATCATAGGACTAAATTATTAAATTTTAACATGCCATCACACAAACAAGCTTGCTATTATTCACAATGTTGCAATTAATATTAAATTATATTTACACCAATTGTTTTGAATATGACCAAACCATCTTCGGCTAGCCTTAAAAATATAGAAATAAAAGACGATCTGTTGTACCGTCAATTGTATGCTACCGATGCCTCTGTTTACAAGAGGTATCCCCAAGGGGTATGTTTTCCCAAAAGCAAGGAGGATATTATAGAATTGGTTCATTATGCCCGAGAGAATAAAATTCCATTGATCGCGCGAGCCGGGGGTACTTCCTTGGCGGGGCAGGTGGTGGGAACGGGTTTGGTAGTCGATGTTTCCAAGTACTTTAATCAAGTCATAGACTTTGACCCCATTGCCAAAACCGTGACCGTAGCACCGGGTCTTGTACGAGATGATCTCAACGAATTTTTGGCCCCACAGCAGTTGTTCTTTGGGCCCAATACCTCGACTTCCAATCGTTGTACTTTGGGAGGCATGACCGGTAATAATTCTTCCGGAACCACTTCCATCAAGTATGGTGTGACTCGGGACAAGGTACTTTCGATGGAGTGTGTGCTTTCTGACGGGAGTTTGGTAGTTTTTGAGGCACTCAACAAATCACAATGGGCCAAAAAAGAAAAACAGCAAGACTTGGAGGGGGCACTTTACCGTTTTTTTAATGAACAACTGGCCAAGCCCGAGGTTCAAAAAAACATTCGTGATCATTACCCCAAAGCTTCGGTACATCGACGCAATACCGGTTATGCGCTCGATGCTCTTTTGAACGACTATCTTCGGTCCGAAGAACCGATGATCAACTTGTCAAAACTATTGACGGGCAGTGAGGGGACTTTGGCCATGATTACCGCCATCACATTCTCTTTGGAAGAACTCCCCCCAAGGGAAGCTGTCATGATTGCGGCGCATTATGAAAGTATTGAGGACTGTCTGCGTTCGGTAGCACCACTGATGAAGCATCCTTTGTACACCTGCGAGATGATGGACAAAACCATCTTGGATTGCACCAAGAACAACATCGCACAAGCCAAAAATCGCTTTTTTCTGAAAGGGGATCCCAAAGGAATATTGTTTTTGGAATTGAGGGCGCATAGCCCTGAGGCATTGGAAAATGAACTACAATCGCTTATTGTCACCCTAGAGCGGATCGACCTCTCTTATGATTTCTCCATTCTCAGAGGGAGGGAAATACAGTCTGCTCTCAATCTGAGGAGTGCCGGTTTGGGACTTTTGGGCAATATGGTGGGCGACGATAAATCGGTGGCCTGCATTGAAGATACGGCGGTTCCCGTAGATCAGTTGGCCGACTATATCGAGGAATTTACGGCATTGATGCAACAATTCGACCAAAGCCCCATCTATTACGCCCATGCGGGAGCAGGAGAGCTGCATCTGCGTCCGGTTCTCAACCTAAAAACCAAAAAAGGGGTTCGCCAATTCAAGGAGATTACCACTGCTGTGGCGCATCTAGTAAAAAAATATCAAGGCTCCATGAGTGGTGAACACGGCGATGGCATTGTTCGTTCTCCCTATATTCCACTAATGTTGGGCGAAAAAAATTATGAATTGATCCAAGAGGTAAAGAAAGTATTCGATCCCAACGGTCTTTTCAATCCGGGCAAGATAGCAAGCTCCCTGCCCATGGATCAGCATTTGAGATATCAGGCAGGTCGGAAAGAGCCGGAAATAGAGACTTTTATCGATTTCAGCAAAGACATGGGGATCTTGAGGGCCGTAGAGAAATGCAATGGATCTGGAGATTGCCGAAAAACAACCTCCGATGCGACCATATGTCCGAGTTATCGCGCAACCAAAGACGAAAAGGACAGCACCCGTGGAAGAGCCAATGTTTTGCGAGAGGCACTGACCCACAGTGATGATGCCCCACCTTTTGACCATCCCCAGCTTCAAGCGGTTATGGATTTGTGCATTGGCTGTAAAGCCTGCGCCTCGGAGTGCCCCAGCAGTGTAGACATGGCCACTTACAAAGCCGAGTTTCTCTATCAATACTACAAAAACCATCGACACCCTTTTAGAGATCGATTGTTTGCCTTCAATGGCAGGATGAACAGTAAATTGTATCCACTTCGGGGGCTCCAGAACATGGTTTTCAAAACTCCTTTTCTGGGTCAATTAATTAAAAAATCTTTGGGAATAGCTACTCAGCGGAGTCTGCCGAAACTGCACGCCCCTTTAGATCAACGCTTGCAAAAAGAGCAACCAAAAATCCCCGGGCGCGAGGTTTACCTTTATCTCGATGAGTTCACCAACTACCTGGATGTAAAAACCGGGCAGGACGCTTATAGGCTTTTGACCCGTTTGGGCTATCAGGTCAATGTGTTGCCCTCTACTGAAAGTGGTCGAGCTTACATTTCAAAGGGGTTTTTGGAGGAGGCCAAGGCTTGTGCTGATCAGAATGTGGCAATGTACAAAGATCGGGTGAGCGCAGCAGTTCCTTTGTTGGGAATTGAACCCTCTGCCTTGTATGCATTTAAGGACGAATACCTGAAATTGGCCAGCGATAAAAGAGGAGCGCAAAAACTTGCCGATAGTTGCTTTTTGATCGAAGAATTTTTGGCAGGTGAAATCGACCGAGGACATATTGACGCCTCGAGCTTTACCAATGCAACCAATACGATCAAAATTCATGCCCATTGTTACCAAAAATCACTTGGCAATTCCAGTGATACCTTTAAAATTCTCAATTTGCCCAAAAATTACACTGTTACCCTTTTGACTACAGGCTGCTGCGGTATGGCGGGCTCTTTTGGCTATGAAGCCGAACACTATGCTGTCAGTCAAAAAATAGGGGAGGAACGACTTTTTCCTGCCATAAGAAAAATGGAAAAGACCGCCC
>CAZGUB010000017.1:0-6316 GCA_964528935.1 uncultured Flavobacteriaceae bacterium
TACATCATCGGGGAGAAAAAACTAAGTGAAACCCTAAGAGAATACTATCGCTTGTTTCAATTCAAACATCCGGTTCCAAACGACTTCCGTCGGGTGGCTGAAAAGGTGTCCGGTATTCAGCTCAATTGGTACCTAACTGACTGGACTCAGACCACCAACACCATCGACTACGGGATCAAAGCTGTCGATGAAATAGGTGACAAAACACAGCTTACCCTGGAAAGAATCGGATCGATGCCCATGCCACTTGAAGTTTTGGTCAATTACAAAAATGGCGATACAGAAATTCATTATATACCCATTCCGCTGATGAGAGGAGAAAAAGAAAATCCCTACCCCATGGCTTGGACCATTCAAAGAGATTGGCCCTGGGCAAGACCAGAATACACCCTTGTCCTCAGCCGAACCAAGAGCGAAATCAAAGAGATCTTTATAGACCCCACATACTATATGGCAGATATAGACAGAGAAAACAACCAATATATTAGCCAGCCTTGACCCCCACGATTACCATAGAGAGGCTAAAGAGCAAAACCCGGATAGACCAAGTATTTAGAGAGGGAAAAAGCTTGAGGTCTGGTGTCCTGAGCCTTCACTATCTCTACAAAACTTCCCAAACAAACTCTTATTTTTTTGGAGTGAGCGTTTCCAAGCGAAATGTTGTTTCTGCAGTCAAAAGAAACCGCATCAAAAGGCAGATGAGATCGGCACTCAGAAACAACAAGGGTTTGCTGCCCCCGGGTTTTTATATGCTCCTGTTCAAAGGCAAGGATCAGGAGCCCTATGCTACCATTGCCGATGACTTGGTGCAACTTTTAGAAAAAATATCAGTCAAAAAATAAGTACATGGCACAATGTGGGATGCCGTCTTCCATATACCCTTTTCCTCTGGCAGAAAAACCCAAGGCCGTATAAAAGCCTTTTAAACGTTCTTGAGCCGATATTTTTATGGGATATTTATCAAATTCTTTGCGGCAGAAATCAATGCTTTTTTTTACCAATTTTTTTCCTATTCCTTTTCCTCTGTAATCTTGCGAGGTAACAATTCTTCCTATTCTGGAGTACTTGGGCTGTTGGGCACCCGGTGGGAAAATTCTGGCATAGGCCGCCAAATCTTTTTCCAAATGACCCAAAAGATGGTATGCATTTTGGTCCTGCCCATCCAAATCCTGATATGGACAGTCTTGCTCTACAACAAAAACGTCTGCTCTTAGCCGCAAAAGGCTATATAGTTGCTTTTTTTTCAGTTGGTCAAACTTTTTGATCTGCCATTTCATGGATTATACACAAGGAATTTTATCAATTCTTTTTTTATGCCTGCCTCCTTCAAAAGGGGTTTCTAAAAACAATTCCACCATAACTATGGCTGTTTCTATAGAAACAAACCGTGCGGGTATACTCAGAATATTGGCGTCGTTGTGTTCGCGAGAGAGTCGAGCTGTTTCGGCGTTCCAACACAAAGCGGCACGAATGGCTTGGTGCTTGTTGGCTGTCATGGCGGCCCCATTTCCACTCCCACAGATAATGATTCCCAAATCTGATTTATTTTGGGCGACCTCCTCTGCCACAGGATGGATGAAATCTGCATAGTCTACACTATCCCCCGTGTCGGTTCCATAGTTGGTCAGTCGATGTCCTTTGGTTTTTAGGTAAGACAATATTTTTTCTTTCATTTCCACGCCCGCATGGTCGTTTCCCATTGCTATTTTCATTTTTTTTCTATTAAATTCATTAATTCTTGTTGCTATAGATCATATACTGATGGATTATAAAGTTAAAAACTTTACGATAGCTGTGGATTTCTATTATTATTATTTGTTAATAATTATTTTTTAAAAATTTCGTTGTTTTTTTAGCACTGTTATTGAAATAAATATTGATCATTTCCAATTTTTTTTATCAAATGATTTGATTCTATTATCAAACGAAAAAAAGCCCTTCTCAACAAAAAATGGGCTTACTTACATTAAAAAATATAAACACTTTTTCCTTTTCAACATTTGTTTGTTTTTTTTATAACAAACTAACAATCTATTGTTTATACAAAAATAAGTGGTGTATACTTTGTTAGTTTTTTTTGTTATTTGTTTTTTATCTCGGTTTGATCAAGTTTTTATGCTCGCTATCAACAACGTATCATAAGCATCAAAATTTTTAAATAAAAGAAAAAGAAAAAAATAATAATGTTTAGAGATTTGAAAACAAACCTCTCCGGGGCAGATAATAAAGATTAAATTTGTAATTCATTTTGGATTTGATGTCAAAAAAGAAAAAAAAAGAAAGAGATTTAAAAGGAAAAGTATTAAAGCTCTTCAAACAAAATTCCTCCAAGACCTACAACTATAAGCAAATAGCAGCACAGCTCGAAATCAAAGACACTCAAAGCCGAAATGCCATCATCAAAGCATTAGGGCAAATGAAGGCACAGCAGATTTTGGAGCAAAAAGCACCAGGTAAATACAGTTTGGTTTCTGATCCCAGAGATTATAAAGAGGGAATGATAGACATCAATACTTCCGGCAATGCCTACCTGATCAACGAAGAAGAAGAGGAAACTTTCATTGCAAGGAAAAACATCAATAGGGCCTTGGACGGAGATCGGGTTTTGGTCTATACTTTTAAGAGAAAAAGAAACGGCAAAAAAGAAGGCGAAGTAGTGGAAGTGTTGGAAAGAAAAAGACAAAACTTTGTAGGTATACTCGAAAGAAGAAAAGATTTTGGCTTTGTCAACACCAAAGGGAGTCGCTTGCATACAGATTTTTTTATTGAAAAAGAAGAATTGAAAGGATTTAAGGAAGGGGATAAAGTTATAGTAGAACTCAAAGAATGGCCCAAAAGAGCAACTTCCCCTTTTGGAAAAATAATCAAGACATTGGGAAAACCGGGTGAACTCAATACAGAGATGCATGCCATCATGTACGAATATGGTTTTCCTGATAGTTTTCCCGAAGAAGTCGAAAAATATGTCGAACGTTTGGATCTTAGCATTACCAAAAAAGAAATACAAAAAAGGAGAGACTTTAGAGATAAGACTACTTTTACGATTGACCCGGTGACAGCAAAGGATTTTGACGATGCCCTGTCTTATAAGGAATTGAATAATGGAAACTTTGAGATAGGCATCCACATCGCCGATGTTTCTCATTACGTAAAAGCCAGAGATATTTTGGATGAGGAAGCCTACGATCGTGCCACCTCTGTCTACTTGGTAGATCGTGTGGTACCTATGCTGCCCGAAATTTTATCCAACGGTGCCTGTTCTTTGAGGCCCAAGGAAGAAAAATACACCTTCTCGGCAGTTTTTGAAGTAAACCCTAAAATTGAGATAGTCAAAGAGTGGTTTGGAAAAACAGTGATTCTATCCGATCATCGCTTTTCCTACGAGGAAGTACAGTATCTCTTGGACACAGAAGGAAAGCAAGTGAGCGAGGAAGTTTCCCTTACCCAACAGAAATACCAAGTGAGCGAACCCATTTTAGAAGCTATTACAAAACTTAATTATATTGCCAAACACCTCAGGGAAAAAAGAATGCGAAATGGCGCCCTGTCTTTTGATAGAATAGAAGTCAAATTCCATCTGGACGAAGAAGACAACCCGGAGGGGGTTTATTTCAAAACCTCCAAAGACGCAAACAAACTCGTGGAAGAATTGATGCTTTTGGCCAACCGACGCGTAGCCGAATTCATAGAAAAGCAAAAACCCGTTAAACCATTTGTTTATAGGGTTCACGATGTCCCCGACCAAGATAAACTGACCAACCTGAAAACGGTAGCCACCAGTTTGGGTTATTCCCTAAACCTCGAAACAAAAAACATCAACAGCTCGCTCAATCATCTACTAAAAGAAAGCCACGGAAAAAAAGAACAACAACTGCTGGACACCCTGACCCTTAGATGTATGAGTAAGGCAAAATACACAACCAAAAACATTGGCCATTACGGCTTGGCTTTCAAGCAGTACACCCATTTTACTTCTCCGATTCGGCGCTACCCCGATGTGCTCGTACACCGATTGTTGGAACACTATCTTGAGGGAGGGAAAGCCATCAATTCAGAAGACTTGGAAGAAGCTTGTATACACAGCTCCAACAGGGAGCAATTGGCCACAAAAGCAGAAAGAGATTCTGTAAAATACATGCAAGTCAAGTTTATGGAAAATAAAATTGGCCAAAGTTTTGATGGGATTATATCGGGAGTGACCGAACGAGGGATTTTTGTAGAACTCAATGAAAATAAATGTGAAGGCCTAGTAAAAGTTTCTGAGATAAAAGGAGATTATTTTGGGTATCAGGAAAACATTCACAGTCTGGTCGGGCTAAGAACCCAGAAAAAATATCAGTTGGGAGACCCTGTAAATATCATCCTTAAAAAAGCAGATCTGATCAAAAGACAATTAGATTTTGTTTTGGATCAACAAATAGAATAAATGGTTAATTTTGAGTAAAACAATATTGTATCATGATGCCAAAGCCCTTCCTCTTTTGTTTATTTCTTGTCACTTCAGCTTTTTCTTACAGTCAAGAACCACAAATTTCTTCAGACGAAAGGGTGATCAACCTCAGTACTTTTATCAACCTAAAAATATATTCGGGTATAGAAGTAAAGCTCATCCCCTCTCGAGAAAACAAAGTGGTCATCAGCGGGGAAGCCCGACAAGATGTAGTAGCCAAAATCAAAGGGCAGACCCTAAAGTTGCGACACACCTTAGAACACATTCTCAACCCCTCTTTCACCTACATAGAGCTTTTTCATTCCGAACCGTTAGATGAAATATCTCTCTATCAAGGCACACAGCTTGAAACCGATCATACCTACCAGCAAACCAGTATTTTCCTAAAAGTTCAAGAAGGATCGACCATGCGTTTCAAATTTGAGGGAGAAAAATTAACCAGTTTGGTAAGTACCGGAGGTCAGCTTTTCCTTTCAGGAAGATCTACCACCCACCATTCGGTGGTCAATAGTGGAGGAGCCTGTGAGGCAGAAACCTTTATTACTGAACAAACCAAGACCAGTGTTACCGCCGGCGGTCTCTCTTACGTAAACGCCACCAAGCTGATAGAAGCAAAAGTTACTGCTGGGGGGACTATCCGCATCCATGGCAAACCCCAAAAACTCGTGACCAAAAAGGCCATTGGTGGCCAAATTTTTGAGATGGAGTAAAAATTATTCTAGAAAAAAGAGGCATCGAGCGGATTCGAACCGCTGTACAAGCTTTTGCAGAGCTCTGCCTAGCCACTCGGCCACGATGCCTTGCCGCAAAAATACTAAAATTTTGTACGATTAAACCACTCACGGTTTTCTTTTATCTTCACCTTTACTGCGTTCATATCACCACCAATTGGAGGATTTTTTTTAGCCACACTCAGAGAGACCGACATCACATTTGGCAGTTCAGAAAAAATTCCGCTAACGATTCGGTGGGCGACATGCTCTAGCAACTTTGAACGAATCGACATTTCTCTTTTTAAAATGGTATTCAAGCTCACATAATCTACTGCATCCTCTAAAGCATCGGAATGCATAGCAGTGTCCATATTTGTCTTTATTTTCAAATCTACCACATAGTCGCTCCCTATTCTTGCCTCTTCTTCCATGCAGCCGTGAAAAGCGTAGATCCTTACATTTTCTAAAATAATCTCCCCCATAATTACGATTTGCACAAAGATATAATATCACCCCGATATTACGCCGAGAAGCCGGCTTTTAATATCTTTGCCAAAATTTTCCATGTCAGAAAAAGGATTGAATTTTATTGAACACATCATAGAAGATGATCTAAGGTCCGGACTGTCCCAAGAACAACTCAGGTTTAGGTTTCCTCCCGAGCCCAACGGTTACTTGCACATCGGACACACCAAAGCCATTTGCCTCAACTTCAACTTGGGCGAACGTTACCAAGCCCCGGTCAACCTTCGTTTTGACGACACCAATCCCGCCAAAGAAGAAACCCAATACGTAGAAGCCATCAAAAGTGATATAGCTTGGCTGGGCTTCAAATGGGACAAAGAGTGTTATGCCTCCGATTATTTTGAACAACTATACCAATGGGCCGTTTCGCTCATCGAAAAAGGAAAAGCCTATGTAGACTCACAGACTTCGGCCCAGATTTCTGATCAAAAAGGAACTCCCACCGAAGCGGGAAAAAACAGCCCCTTTAGGGATCGATCGGTTCAAGAAAACCTATCTCTTTTCCAACAAATGAAAGAAGGAAAATTTAAAGAAGGAGCACATGTGCTCCGCGCAAAAATAGACATGGCAGCACCCAATATGCTGCTCAGAGATCCTGTCATGTATCGCATTTTGTACAAGGAACACC
>CAZGUB010000017.1:6326-16732 GCA_964528935.1 uncultured Flavobacteriaceae bacterium
AGGACAGCAGACCGCTGGTGTATCTATCCCATGTACGACTGGACTCATGGCGAATCCGACTACTTGGAGTCCATCTCTCATTCTCTCTGCTCTTTGGAATTCAAGCCCCATCGCGAATTGTACGACTGGTTCCTAGACGCCCTTTCTCCCCTCCAAACCCTGCGCCCTAAACAAAGAGAGTTTGCCCGACTCAACCTTTCTTATACCGTCACCAGCAAAAGAAAACTTAAAAGCCTTATCGACCAAGGTCACGTTAGCGGATGGGACGATCCAAGGATGCCCACCATCAGAGGCCTTAGGAAAAGAGGATATACTCCTGAGTCACTCAAAAACTTTGTCAATACCGCAGGGGTCGCCAAAAGAGAAAACCTCATAGACGTTTCACTATTGGAGTTTTGCGTGCGAGGTCACCTCAACAAAATTGCCCCCAGGGTAATGGCCGTTCTTGATCCGGTACAACTTACCATTAGGAATTATCCCAAGGGGCAGACCGAAATGCTCCAAGCTGAAAACAATCCCGAAGACGAAAACGCAGGTTTCAGGGAGGTTCCTTTTTCCGGAAACCTTTACATCGAAAGAGAAGATTTTAGAGAAGAGGCCAACCGTAAGTTTTTTAGACTGACGCTGGGGAAAGAGGTGCGGCTAAAAAACGCATACATCATCAAAGGCGAAGAGGTTGTAAAAGACGACAAAGGAAACATCATCGAAATCATTTGCTCCTATGATCCCTTGAGCAAAAGTGGATCTGGAACAGAACAAAGCCAAAGAAAAGTAAAAGGAACCCTCCACTGGGTCTCGGCCGAACAAGCACAACCCATTACCGTCAACCTATACGACCGCTTGTTTTCGTTAGAGGAACCCGACAAAAACAAAGACGAAGATCCGACTACATTTATCAACCCCGACTCCTTTAGCCAAGTAAAAGGTTTTATTGAGCCCAGCCTATTGGAAGCCAGCGAAGAAGATCGTTTTCAATTCCAGCGATTGGGTTACTTTATCCTAGATCAAAAACCCGAGAACGGCCCTATGGTTTTTAACAAAACCGTTGGATTAAGGGATACTTGGAAAAAAGATTAGGCTATTTATCTTCCTTTTTCTGGTTTTCTCGATTTTGTTGTTTCATCGCTTCGCCGATTTGGTTGCTGGCCGTAAACGAAGCCACCATATTGTTCAACATGTCGCTGCCGGCTTGTGGTGAATTGGGCAACAGGATCAAATTGCTGTTGGTCTCTTCCCCAATGGATTGAAGAGTGTCATAATGCTGGGTCACCACGATCAAGGCAGAGGCTTCTTGGGAGTTTATACCCACATTGTTCAGCACATCTACCGATTCTTCCAGCCCACGGGCAATTTCCCTTCGCTGGTCGGCAATCCCCTGACCCTGTAAACGCTTACTCTCTGCTTCTGCTTTGGCTTTTTCGACAATCAAAATTCTTGCAGCATCTCCTTCGTATTGGGCTGCAATTTTCTGCCGTTCGGCGGCGTTGATACGGTTCATTGCCGTTTTCACCTCAGCATCGGGATCAATATCGGTCACCAGTGCCTTGATGATGTCGTATCCATAATTGATCATGGCGTCGTTGAGTTCCCCTTTCACTGCATTGGCAATTTCGTCTTTTTTCTCAAAAACATCGTCCAGCCTCATTTTTGGAACCACGGCCCTCACCACATCAAAAACATAGGACGTGATCTGGTCTTGAGGAAAATCCAATTTGTAAAAAGCGTCGTAAACATTATCCGTTAAAATTTTGTATTGTACCGAAACTTTCAGTTTTACAAAGACATCGTCTTTGGTTTTGGTCTCTACAATTACATCCAATTGTAAAATACGCAGGCTTACCCGTCCGGCAATTTTGTCAATAACCGGAACTTTGAAATGAAGCCCCGGATTTCTTATAGCCAAAAATTTTCCAAATCGCTCGATGACGGCAGAGGTTTGTTGTTTTACCATAAACACTCCCGAGACCAAGAACAGAACAATCAATAAAACGATAATGTAGGTGGTTAAACTCATAATTATTTTTTTAAATGGGTTAGTAAATTTTTCAGTCTTTTTAAAATTACTTCATTTTCCAATAGTTCGCAAACTTTAAAAATGTCCGGGCCGCTCAGATGGCCCACCAAAGCCAAACGCAAACTTTGCATTATCACCCCAAAGGGGAGTCCGGCAGTATCATTCCACGCTTGGGTTGCTTCTTTCCACTCTGTAGCAGGAACACCGCGATCGATCAAACTCAAAAACCACAACAAAGCTTGATCAAGATTTTTTCCCCGGATTTTTTCAATTGTTTTGGCATCATACACATCTGGATCTTTCCAAAAAAATTCAGATTGAATATTGAAATCCTCCAGCAAAAAAAGTCGCTCTCTGAGCAACTCATATACGACAGTTCTCTTTTTTTCCGACCATGAGGGTGGAAAAGCGTTAAAAAAGTCTGGAAAACGCTCGAAAATGGATTTTGTGTCTGCGGAACCCAAAAATTGGTGGTTGAACCACCGCGCTTTTTCAAAATCAAATTTTGCACCCCCTTTTTGAATTTTTGAAGGGTCAAAGGCTTCGATCAAATTATCCATTTCAAAAACTTCTTGTTCGGTACCTGGATTCCATCCCAGCAGAGCCAAATAGTTGGCCAAGGCCTCGGGCAAAAATCCGCGCTCACGAAAACCCTTGTCGTTTTCCCAAGCCAAAGGAAAAACCGGAAATCCCAGTTGATCTCCATCCCGCTTTGACAATTTTCCTTTTCCCTGCGGTTTAAGGATCAAAGGCAAGTGCATGAACTCTGGGACCTCCCAGCCAAAGGCGTCGTAAATCAATTGATGCAACGACAATGAAGGCAGCCATTCCTCCCCGCGGATCACATGGGTGATTTCCATCAGGTGATCATCCACCACATTGGCAAAATGATAGGTCGGCATACCGTCGGCCTTCATCAAAATTTTGTCGTCGATCTCATCACTGTTTATCTCAATCCCTCCCCTCACGGTGTCTCTTAGGGCGATTCTGTTCCCAGGCTCTACTTTGAGTCGCACTACCGCTTTGCAAGTTTTGAGCAAAGCGTCTGTGGTTGCTTCATCTAGGTTTAATGAGTTGTGTAGCTCCAATCGGTTATGGGCTCCGTATTTGAATGTTTCTCCTTCCGCTGCGGCCGCATCTCTCAATTCTGCCAAAGCCTCTGGGGTATCAAAAGCATAATAGGCTTTCCCTTGTTCGATCAATTGGAGAATGTATTCTTTATAAATGGCACTCCTTTCGCTTTGTCGATAAGGACCATAAGCCCCCCCTTGTGCTGGATCTTCATCTGTGCGTAAGCCCATCCATTCTAAGGCCTTGATAATATAATTTTCGGCTCCTGCTACTTTTCTGTTTTGATCTGTGTCTTCTAAACGTAACAAAAAAGCCCCATGGTGTTTTCGAGCAAAAAGGTAATTGTATAGTGCTGTCCTTAGCCCTCCAATGTGTAGGGGACCCGTGGGACTGGGGGCAAATCTAACGCGAACACTCATAATTTTTTTTGACAAAGATAATATCATGCTCAGCCATAATGCAACAATTTGTTTTTTCTTTGCTTTATATTTGTAACAAAAAGGTTGATTCGCTTTCTACACAACGATTTTTTGAAAATGGACCAAGCCCGGCTTTCTGATTGGTTGCAGCAGATCGCAAACGACTATGGCCACTCCATCGATCAACTGGACTATAATTTTGTAGATACGGAACGGATGCTGAGCCTTAACCAACAATTTTTATCTCACGATACCCATACCGATATCATCACCTTTGATTACAGCACCGGAATGAACATTTCGGCCGAGGCGTTTATTTCCTGCCCAGCTCTGCTGAACAATGCCCAGGAACTTGGCCAAAGCCCTGATAATGAAACCCTTAGGCTTCTAGCACACGCTTTATTGCATTGCATGGGTTTCCGTGATAAAACACTGCATGAAAAAAAAGCCATTCGAAAAGAAGAAGACCGTTGTGTTAATTTGTTCCACGTGAAACATTGAGCCATGTTTGAGAATAAATACGATGTTGTTGTAGTTGGAGGCGGTCATGCCGGTGCGGAAGCTGCCGCCGCCTCCTCCAACATGGGATCCAAGACCCTACTGATAACCATGAATCTTCAGACCATCGGTCAGATGTCGTGTAATCCTGCCATGGGTGGAATCGCAAAAGGTCAAATAGTTCGTGAAATTGATGCCCTTGGAGGGTACAGCGGGATTGTATCTGACGAATCGGCCATACAGTTCAAAATGCTCAACCGCTCCAAAGGCCCGGCCATGTGGAGCCCTCGTGTTCAATCAGACAGAATGTTGTTTGCCAAGAGATGGCGTGAGTTGCTCGAAAAAACCCCCAATCTCGATTTTTACCAAGACATGGTGGTGGAGCTCTTGGTTGAAAAAAACCGTATCCAGGGCGTTGTAACCTCCCTTGGTATTCCCATTCTGGCCAAGAGCGTTGTACTGACCAACGGAACCTTTCTCAATGGATTGATCCACATTGGAGAAAAAAACTTTGGAGGCGGAAGAGCAGGAGAAAAGGCTTCCACCGGACTCACAGCCCGACTCGAATCCTTGGGCTTTGAATCAGGAAGAATGAAGACCGGAACGCCTCCACGCGTTGACGGACGTTCCCTCAATTTTAATCGCATGGAAGAACAGCCCGGAGATGAAAAGCCCTCCCATTTCAGTTTTTTAAAAACCCATACACTTCAACAGCAACGTAGCTGTTTTATTACGTATACTAGTCCAGAAGTCCACGAATTGCTGCGTTCCGGATTTGATCGTTCGCCTATGTTCAACGGAAATATCCAAAGCACCGGCCCCCGTTACTGCCCTTCTATAGAAGACAAAATCAACCGTTTTGCAGACAAATCTCGGCACCAAATTTTCGTAGAGCCTGAGGGCTGGGATACGGTAGAGGTATATGTGAACGGATTTTCGACCTCCTTGCCCGAAGACATACAGTACAAAGCCCTCCGATCGGTAGCCGGATTCGAGCAGGTCAAATTTTTCCGACCCGGTTATGCAATTGAGTACGATTATTTTCCGCCCACTCAACTGAAAAACAACCTAGAAACAAAACTGGTCGAAAAGCTTTTCTTTGCAGGGCAGATCAACGGCACCACCGGCTATGAAGAGGCGGCTTCTCAAGGCCTTATGGCCGGAATCAACGCCCATTTGGCAATTAACAACCAAGACCCCTTTGTGCTAAAAAGAAACCAAGCTTACATTGGCGTACTGATCGATGATTTAATCACCAAAGGCACAGAGGAGCCCTACAGAATGTTTACCTCTAGGGCAGAATATCGCACCATTTTGCGTCAGGACAATGCCGATCTAAGGCTAACGCCTCTGGGGCACCGCTTGGGACTTGCCTCTGATCAAAGAATGAATTTGGTCGAACAAAAACAAAGCCAGACCCGGGATCTAGTTCATTTTTTCAAAACACAAAGCTATGACCCCAGCGAGGTAAACCCCATTCTAGAGGCCAAAGATTCTGCCCCCGTCAAGCAATCAGACAAGCTGGCCAAGCTCTTGGCCCGACCGGGACTTGGCCTGACAGATTTTACGATCCTGCCCTTGGTCAATACGTTTTTGGAGGAGCGAGCTTTAGGTGAAGACGTTCAAGAGCAGACAGAAATACAGATCAAATACGCAGGATATATCGAAAAGGAAACGGCCAATGCAGAAAAGCTCAACCGCTTGGATCATATCAAAATACCGGATGATTTTGATTACAACGCACTGGCCTCATTGTCCCACGAAGCAAAGGAAAAACTTAACTACATAAAACCCACTAACCTTTCTCAAGCCGCTCGTATCAGCGGCATCAATCCCAGTGATATCAGCGTACTTTTGGTGCGCCTGGGAAGATAAATGTTCCACGTGGAACGACTAAGACTTTTGCAACAACTTTCCTATTTTTGAACTAATGACCCAAAACAAAAAATCCTTATTGTTCAAAGCCAAAGATCATTTGGTCTCCGGGGAGGAATTTGAGATTTTTTGGGATGACCAAAAGCAATTTGCCGCAACACAAATTGACGCCCTTGACTGTCTCGAACGCTATTACGATTCGCCCGACTATATATCGCATAAAGATCAAAACCAATCCTTATTTGAGCGCCTCTACGGGCTGTCAAGAAAAATCATGTTGGCCTACAAATACCTACTGATTAAGAAAGCCTCGCCCCATTTTCGCCACCTCCTTGACATGGGTTGTGGAACAGGAGTTTTCTTGAACCATATGAAACAGAATGGACACGAAGTCTTTGGGGTAGAAAACAATAGCAAAGCACGAAAAATCTGTTTGCAAAACAAGCTGAAAGTAGTGAAAAAGCGGGAAGAATTTTCTTCCCAAACCTTTGACGTCATTACCCTTTGGCACGTGCTCGAACACCTTCCCCGGCCCGAGGCAGAGTTTCAGCAGTTTTATGAATCGCTGCAAACCAAGGGAACCCTAGTCATCGCGGTTCCCAATTTCGAAAGTCACGACAGCCATCATTATCAGCACCGCTGGGCTGCGCTCGATGTACCGAGACACCTCTGGCATTTTACCCCTGAAGGACTTGTCAGAATGGCAAAAGAAAATGGGTTTGAACTAATCGACAAAAAACCCCTTTGGCTTGATGTCTTTTACATTTGTTTTTTGTCAGAAAAACAGCAAAGGAAAGCATTTGCTTTCTTACGGGGAATGATTAAAGCGATTGGGTTTACCGTAATAGCGTTTTTTACCGGCCGACATTCTTCTTTGGTTTTTATCTTCAAGAAGCAACTGCCTTAACATTCAAACAACGTGTCATTTCAAACGCAAAATGACTGAAGAGTATTTTGGGATTGGCGTTTCGCTCCAGATGGTAAGAAGTGTCTTCCAGCAAACGTACCATGGGCAACAAATTTTGACTGTGCACAAAACGGGCAAATTTTTCCATATCAAAATCTGAATGAATATTCAGGTCGAACAGAGGAGCAGCACCATAAGACAACAACATGGCCTGTCTGATAAATTCTAATGCATAGCCCATAAAGGCTTTTTGTTGTTCGCGATCCAACCGGGAGACCTCGTCCGACCAAGCGATCAATTCAATCACCACGGCTTTATTGGACTTGGCCTTGAAGGCAGCCCTCAAGGCACGAATCCATAATTTTTCAAAGGTCAAAGCTTGTGTTGAGCTTCTAACCAAGGAAAGGGCTTTTCTCCAACTGCCCCGTGCCGCTAGAGCCAAGGCTGCGGAATCGCCGGAAAATGAATTTTTCTCAATCGCCAGCCGGATGTCCTCGGTGGAAATGGGAGGAATGCGAACCCCCTGAAAACGAGAGAGGAGCGTGGGCAGCAGGCCATGGGTCTGTTCGCATACCGCAAGAAAAAAGCTGTTTTCGGGCGGCTCTTCAAAAAGCTTTAACAGTTTATTGGAGGCATCCTCTGACAATTTTTCTAAACCAAAGATAATCATCACCTTATTTCCTCCACCATGGGCTTTCAAAAAAATCTTGTGGTGCATACTGGCGACTTCCTCCACGCCTATTCTGGCCTGTTTGTTTCCTGCATCCAAACGCTGTATCCAATCGTCCAATGCACCGTAGGGTTGCTTCAAGACAAATTCGTCCCATTGTTGCCGCAATTCGTCTGAGATTGTTTTGTGATTGCCCGATCCCATATTGATTACCGGATAAACAAAATGCAGATCGGGATTTTGGAGCAGTTTTTTTAAATTTTCGAAGGGATCTGAAGTATCAATCGAACGATCGAATCCGGAAAGTAATCCGGAGGCAGTGTACAGGGCAAGCAAAAGGCCTCCGTATCCAAATGCGTCTATAAACAGCTGAGAATGAGAAATTTGGCCGCTTAAAACCATTTGCTTTAGCTGCGCCTTTATTTTTTCTTGTCCGATAATTCCTTCAAAAGCGCAGTCCATAGGGTTCATTAGTGCCTAAAAATAATCATTCCATTTGGATTGGTCTTTTTTATGTAATATTTATGGCATCCTCGCAATAAAAAACCAATCGTACTCCACTAAAAATAAGTATTTTTACCGAAATTTTTTTTGCATGAAAACCCTTACCCATCAGGATTTTAAAAACAAGAGAGTCATTATTAGGGTCGATTTTAACGTTCCCCTAAACGAAGACCTTCAGGTGACGGATCACACCAGAATATTGGCCGCCAAAGAAACCATCGATTATGTTCTCCAAAACGGAGGGAGTTGCATTTTATTATCGCATTTGGGGCGACCAAAAGGGAAGGACCCCAAGCTTTCTTTGTCTCATATTGTCCCTAAGGCAGAGGAAATTTTGGGCGTAGCCGTTTCCTTTTTTGGAGACTGTATTGGACCTGCAGCAGAGCAAGCAGCTACCGCTTTAAGATCCGGAGAGATCCTTCTCATGGAAAACCTTCGCTTTTATGAAGAAGAAACTGCCGGCGACCTCGGTTTTGCCGAATCTCTTGCCAAGCTTGGGGATTGCTACATAAACGATGCTTTTGGAACGGCGCATCGCGCCCATGCTTCGACCACCATCATCGCGCAATTTTTTCCAAAAGCCAAATATTTTGGAAAATTGCTAGAAAAGGAAGTGCTTGCTATCGAGAAGGTCATGAAAACAGGGGAAAAGCCCATCTTGGCTATTTTGGGCGGAGCCAAGGTTTCATCCAAAATCACCATTATCGAAAATATGTTGGACAAAATCGACCACCTGATTATCGGTGGCGGAATGGTCTATACCTTTGTCAAAGCGCAAGGCGGCAGTATAGGCGAATCGATCTGCGAAGACGAATATTGCGATTATGCCCTACAATTGCTAGAAAAAGCCAAAGCAAAAGGCGTAAGCATACACCTGCCTACCGATGTTTACATTGGCGATGATTTTTCCAACAACGCTCAAAGAAAAGTTTGTCCCGTAGGAGAAATTCCTGACCATTGGCAAGGCTTGGACGCCGGGCCGGAGACCCTAAAAAACTTTGAAAAAGTGGTGATGCAGAGCAGAACCATTTTGTGGAATGGCCCGCTGGGTGTTTTTGAGTTTGAAAATTTTGCCAAAGGAACCATAGCCCTAGGCGAGCAGATTGCCAAAAGTACTGCGGCAGGAGCTTTTTCTTTGGTGGGCGGTGGTGACTCGGTTGCCGCAGCAAAGCAGTTTGGTTTTGAAAACAAATTGAGCTATATTTCTACAGGAGGAGGAGCCATGTTAGAGAGCCTGGAAGGAAAAACCTTGCCGGGAATCGCTGCACTGCTTCAAGAATAAACCCCAAAGCCATGAAAAAAACGCTACTATTGATCTCCTTGTTTCTTTTGACCAGTTGTAATGACACCAAGTCCGGATTCAAATACCTTGCCGATTCGAGTTCCAACCTCAATCACCTGACAGTGGTGATGCCCGAAAAAAGCTGGGAAGGAAAGCTGGGCAAAACCACCCGAGAACTCCTCGAAGCCCCCTATGAAGGCTTGCCTTTTGACGAACCCCAGTTTACGCTCAAATATCTGCCCCCCAAAGTATTTACCGGCTTTGCCCGAAACAGTCGAAACATATTGTGGTTTGTCCAAGACACTATTGCCAGGTTTCAACTTATGGAAAACCTTACTGCACAACCCCAACTGGTGGCCAAAGTGAGCGGGGAAGATCAAGAGGTACAGGCTCATTTTCTCCAAGAAAACATAGCACTCTACAAAAACGCTATAGTCGAGAACGAAAGAAAAGAAAAACGAAGAAGAATCAATAAATCACCCACCAAAGATCGCGATTTACAAAACAAGTTTGGCATCGGCTTGACCTACCCTACAGCCTATAAGACCGTTAAAGACACCACCAACTTTTTGTGGATTCAAAAATCAATCCCAAAAGGACACATGAACATCGTGGCCTACAGCCTTCCTTTATCACAATTTAGAGGAAATCTGAAAAAACGCATCATCGAAATTAGGGACTCAATAGGAAAAATCTACATTCCCGGGAGGCTGGAAGGATCCTACATGATTACCGAAAAGGCCTATAATCCCTATTTTTACAAGACACTAAAAACAGGCAAACGAGCTTATATCACAAAGGGAATGTGGGAAGTGGCCAACGATTTTATGGCCGGGCCTTTTGTCAATTATACCATTCGGGACACCCTCAACAATAGATGGATGGTCATAGAAGGATTTACTTTTGCTCCGACAGCAAACAAGCGGGATCAAATGTTTGAACTCAACACCATCTTAGACGCCGTAGCCTTCCAATAGGCTACTTGCTTTCCTTTTTGCTGTCAGAGGATTCTTCGTCTTCCTTGGTGGCATTCTTAAACTCTTTGATACCACTACCCAATCCTTTCATCAGCTCAGGAATTTTTCTCCCGCCAAACAGCAAAAGAACAACAACTACGATGAGAATAATTTGTGGCGCACCGATCATACCTAATGAATAGATCATTG
>CAZGUB010000018.1:0-15848 GCA_964528935.1 uncultured Flavobacteriaceae bacterium
AGGAATAGTATTTTTGCGCCAAAGTCGGGCCCTTTGCGCTACCCCAAAGCGATGTTGTTCATCGACAATGGCCAGCCCTAAATTTTTGAATTGTACCGTGTCTTCAATCACTGCATGAGTTCCAATCAGAATATTCAGGGAACCCGATTGCAACTGCTCTGCCATGGATGTTCTGGCTGCTTTTTTGGTGCTTCCGGTGAGCAGGGCAATGGACAAATCCATGTCGCCGATGAGAGTTCTCAAGGATTCATAGTGTTGTTTGGCCAGTATTTCGGTGGGAGCCATCAGGCAGGATTGAAAGCCGTTGTCGGCTGCAATGAGCATGATCATCAAGGCTACGATGGTTTTCCCAGAACCCACATCTCCTTGCAACAGTCGATTCATCTGTTGCCCATTACCGATGTCTGTGCGTATTTCTCTAATTACTCTTTTTTGTGCTTCGGTGAGTTGGAAGGGCAATTTTTGATCGAAAAAGGTGTTGAATAGCCGGCCTACTTTTTCGAAAACAAATCCTTTTATTTTTTGTTTGCGTTGGAGGTTTTTTAGTAGTAGTTGCATTTGAATGAAAAAAAACTCCTCGTACTTTAGACGGTTTTGTGCAGCGGTCAGAGTGTTCTGATCTTTAGGGAAATGGATGTTTTTTAGGGCATCGTTTTTGTCGATAAAGTTGTATCTGGAGCGCAATTCTTGTGGTAAAGTTTCTGCAAATGGATTTTTTAGAGACAGCAGTAGTTCTTCCATCATTTTGATGATGACCCTTTGTGAGATGCCATTGGTGAGTAATTTTTCGGTACTGGGATAGACGGCTTGTAGGGTTTTGGAAAGTCCTTTATTGAATTTTTCTGTGGTCTCCATTTCGGGGTGGGGCATACTGGGGCGATTGGCATACCAGTTTAACCGGCCGAAAATCACATAGGCGGTATTTTTTTTGAGGTTGTTTTTGATCCACTGGTGGCCTCGAAACCAAAGGAGTTCCATCTGGTTTTCTCCGTCAAAAAAAGTTGCGACCAATCTTTTCCCTCTTTTTTGAGGAACGGTTTTGATCTCAATAATTTCCCCGATGAGTTGAACCTCAGATGTGTTTTTGGATAGGTCTTTGATTTTGTAAAAAGCAGATCGGTCGATGTATCGGTTGGGAAATAAATGCAACAAGTCCTGAAATGTATGGATATTCAATTCTTGTTTTAGTAGATTGGCCCTTGTGGGTCCTACGCCTTTGAGGTATTCTATGGGGGTTTGAAGCACGTCCATGTCAAATACTAAAATAATTGATTTGGTAGGTAATCGATTTGAATTGTTCAAAACTTCTATTAATTTGGGATAAAATTGCATTCTATGAGAGCGTTGGCAATTTCTGGCGGAGGCAGTAAAGGGGCTTTTGCGGGAGGTGTGGCGGAATATCTAATTCGAGAAAAAGGGCGGGAGTACGATCTTTTTTTAGGTTCCTCTACCGGAAGCTTGCTCATCAGCCATTTGGCTTTGAACAAAATAGATAAGGTAAAAAGATTATTTACAAGTGTTACACAAAATCAGATTTTTGATAATTGTCCTTTTACCGTAAAAACCGTCAACGGTGTGCAAACCATTGGTATTCATCATTTCAATGTGCTGAAAAATTTTTTTAGAGGCAGAAAAACTTTTGGCGAGAGCAACCAGCTGAGACAAATGATCCTGAACAGCATCACCCCAAAAGAGTTTGAAGCCCTAAAAACTTCAAATAAAGATGTGGTCATAACGGTTTCTAATCTTTCTACCAACCATGTAGAATACAAAAAACTCAGCCAGTGTCACTATCTGGATTATGTAGATTGGATTTGGATTTCCTGCAATTATGTTCCTTTTATGACTCTGGCCACCAAAGACAAATGTGAGTATGGCGATGGTGGATTGGGAACCATTATTCCGATAGAGGAGGCTTTGCGTTGCGGTGCTACCGAGATCGATGCCATAGTTTTGGATACCGAGTTTCCCCATACCAACAGAATGCCCTCTAGAAATCCTTTCGATGCCATGAGTACCATCTTTGGCTTTATGGCAGATCGGATAGAATACCAAAACATCAAGATAGGAAAGCTAATGGCAGCAGACCATAACGCCCAAGTAAATCTATACTATACCCCCTCGGTGCTGACCACCAACTCTTTGGTTTTTGACAAGGATAAAATGGCCGAATGGTGGAAGGCAGGTTTTGACTTTGCCGCACAAAAATCCCAGTCATAGCTGTTTTTCGCTTAGGGGTTTTTACGTTGTTTATGGGCCTTTTCGGTAAGTTTTTTGATGGCCTTGTAATCGGTACAAGAAACCCGTTTTCCCTGATTGTTCCGGTTGAATTGACGGATGTAATTGTCTTCTGTGATGATGTTACTGTTGGATAGTCCTTGGACAATAGGAGCTTTTAAATCCTTTAGTCTAGGGTGATTGGCAACATAATTGATTTTTCGCAAGGCTCCCAAGCTTTGCTCTTCGACCGTTTTTATTTCTTTTTGACCTACATAGTAGGTGAAGGTCTCTGCAATGTCCTCCGAGATATTGGAGGTGGCATAGAGCGTTACAAAATGGGGTTCGTTGTATTGGGTTTCGTTGTGGTATAAGCTTTCGTTGAATTGATTTAGGATGGAATTTTTGTGAAAACATCCCTTAGAATAGGTAAGTACCGTTTTACAGGTGTTTTCTTCAAAACCCGAATAAGGGGTTTCTAATTCGTATTTGGAATTGAGGGTCATGACGTGGCCATATTCGTGCACCAAAACATAACCAAACTTTCCGTTGGAGTTATAATCGTTTCCGTTGGCTTCTGTGTAGGCTTCGGTCAAATTAAGCCCCACGGTCCACTTGTCTCGACCAAACCCATTGTTGAAGGCATATCCCAACCAAGTCATGTTGGTATCATAAACCAAACTGATTCTTCGAATGGGTATGCCTCCCGCTTTTACCAGCACGCCTATGTCGTTCAGAAATTCTTGATCCGGTCCCTGATCAATATATCTTTTCATGACCTTGTTGATTCTGGCGTTTCTGTTGATACCGATCAAGCGGTATTGGTTGTTTGTATCGAGGTTGAAGACCACAGCATCGTCTCCTGCATCGCCTGCCGATTGGTTGAACTCGTTGTCAAAAACGGTGACTTTTACAGGTTCTACCATTCCCCTAATATCAAAAAGATTTCCTGTTTTGGGGATGATTTCCAAAGAGAATTTTTCGTGAGCTTCCAATTGGTCATCGTCCAAGGTAGCCAACCTTATTTTAAGGCTTTTGTTTCTTTCCGGAAATATAACCTCCTAGCCGTTTCCTCGTTTCCAAGTTTCTCCATCGTTGCTGTAGCTGAAGTAATTTTCTACGTCTTCCAAATTGATATATGACCCGCTTTCGAGATCGCGAAGGATATTTATTTCCAAGGGAAGGTCTTCGGACAGTGCTTCGGTCAGGTTGTCGCCTTCTTCTATTTCTATGGAGGTGTCTTCGGAGGAAATGGTGGATTTAAGATTTACAAATTCACTTTTTTGACAGCCCATCCATAAAAAGACGGCAGTTAACAGATAAAAATAGTGAGGGTTTGTTTTTGAATTTTGCATAAGATTTGGGGTTTTAATTATTACTGTAATGAAGTATGTTTTTCATGGAGTTGGTAGCTCCATTCGATGATTTCTCGAAGCGAGGGTGGGGCGTTGTTTCTTCCTTTGACTGAGATTTTGAAATCGCTATAAACCACTTTGATTTCGGGAATATCTCTGATTTTTGGATTGCCGTATTGGGTCTTGAGTTTGGAAAAATCTACAGCAGAAAGAATCTTATAGAGTTTTTTACGCTCCCTAGAATTTAATTATTCTTTTTAGGCTTGGTTTTGTTTGGGGTTGTCCCATTCATAACGGTCATCGGGTTGGACACTTATCTTGTAAACAGGACATTGGCCCAAGCATGGGCCTTTCACTACCGACAGGGGAGCAGTGGGCGAAAAGGACTGGCATTTGAAAGCCAACAACAAAAGGGATAAAAAGTAATTTTTCATTTGTTTTTAATTTTGTAAGCTATTGGTAATGAGAGGTTAATCATGTCGGTGGGTATTGGTCTTTACTTTTTTAAATGCCATTGTGGGCTTTCATCATAAGATTTGGTTGGACAATGATAGATGATAATTAAATAGGTCGTTCCAAAGAATGTGTTAATCCATCCCATATTGGAATGTTAAAATTAACAAAGCATTGGTATTTAGGAACTTATAATGTTTTCTCTTAAAAAATATTCTGACATAAAAATTGATTCAAATCAAGAAATGACATGAGAGAAAGCTGTGAATAATTAAACTGATCGGTTCTTCTGGGGCTGTAATTAATGCCTTAATTTTGAAATGTGAAAACCGCCGAAGACTACCTCAACGAACTAAACGAATCCCAGCTGGCTCCCGTTCTGCACAAAGACGGCCCACTGATGGTGATTGCCGGAGCAGGTTCAGGAAAAACCAGGGTTTTGACATATCGTATAGCCCATTTGATGCAGCAGGGTGTCGATGCTTTTTCCATCCTATCACTGACCTTTACCAACAAAGCCTCTCGAGAGATGAAAGCCAGAATCGCAACATTGGTAGGAGAGGGGGAAGCCAAAAACCTGTGGATGGGTACTTTTCACTCTGTTTTTGCACGTATCCTAAGGCAAGAGGCCGACAAACTGGGTTTTCCAAGAGATTTTACCATCTACGACACCCAGGACAGCAATCGTCTGATTGCCTCTATCATCAAGGAAATGGGACTGGACAAGGACATCTACAAATACAAACAAATCCGAAACCGTATTTCCTCTTTCAAAAACAGCCTCATTACTGTGAAAGCCTATTTCAACAATCCCGATTTGCAAGAGTCGGATGCCATGTCGCGCCGACCCAAATTGGGAGAGATTTACCGGGAATACGTAGAACGATGTTTTAAGGCCGGTGCCATGGATTTTGACGACTTGCTACTCAAAACCAATGAACTCTTGAATACTCACCCCAATGTTTTGGCCAAATATCAAGATCGATTCCGTTATATACTGGTAGACGAGTACCAAGATACGAACCACTCACAATACCTGATCGTAAGAGCTTTGTCTGACAAATTTCAAAATATCTGTGTAGTAGGCGATGATGCCCAAAGCATCTACGGGTTTCGAGGGGCCAATATCAATAATATTTTGAATTTTCAAAAAGACTACGAAGGCGTAAAACTCTATCGATTGGAACAAAATTACCGGTCTACCAAAAATATTGTCAATGCGGCCAACTCCATCATCAGCCATAACAAGAACAAAATTGACAAAGTCGTATGGACCTCCAACGATCAAGGCAGCAAAATAAAAGTACAACGCTGTACTACCGATGCCGATGAAGGTAGGGAAGTGGCTTCTCAAATTTTTGAGTTCAAGATGCAAGAGCAACGTCAAAACAACGAATTTGCGATTTTGTACCGAACCAACGCCCAATCCAGAGCCATAGAAGACGCTTTGCGAAAACGCGATATTCCTTACCGCATTTATGGCGGACTTTCTTTTTATCAAAGAAAAGAAATCAAAGACCTACTGGCCTACCTGCGCTTGATTGTCAATCCCAATGATGAGGAAAGCTTAAAGCGGGTGATCAATTATCCAGCTAGGGGTATTGGGCAGGCTACCTTGGACAAATTGGTCATCGGAGCCAAAACTCATCAACTCTCCTTGTTCGAAACACTACAACAGGCCGCCCGCCTCAATCTATCGCTCAGTTCGGGAACACTAAATAAATTGGAAGGTTTTGCAAATTTTATTTTGAGTTTACAAATCGAAAACCAAACCTCCAATGCCTTTGAAATTGCCGAAGGGGTGACCAAAAAAAGTGGGTTGTTGCTCGAATTGAAAAAAGACGGCACCCCCGAGGGGGTATCCAAGGTAGAAAACATCGAGGAACTTCTCAATGGGATAAGAGATTTTGTAGAGGGGCAAAAAGAGCTTGCCGACGCCCAAGGAAGCCTGTCAGAATTTCTGGAGGATGTCGCTTTGGCTACAGATTTTGACAACGAGAAGGAGGGTGAACAAGATCGGGTTTACCTGATGACCATTCATCTTTCCAAAGGGCTTGAATTCCCAGTTGTTTTCATCGTTGGATTGGAGGAAGATCTTTTTCCTTCGACATTGAGCTTAAACACCCGAAGCGAACTCGAGGAGGAAAGACGCTTGTTTTACGTGGCCCTTACCCGAGCCGAGGAAAAAGCAGTTTTGACCTATACGCTTTCCCGATACCGCTGGGGAAAATTGGTCGATGCTGAGCCCAGTCGTTTTATTGAAGAAATTGACGATCAGTATTTGGAGCATATCGTACCTAAAGAAGAATATGTGTTTAAACCCATGATAGACAAAGGAATTTTTGATCTTCCGGGTCCTCACAACTCAATGGCCTCAAATGAGCAACAGACGAAAGTGAATACTGCCCCCAGCCAGCAACAATTGGGAAAACTCAGAAAAATAAATGCTTCTACTCCAAATTTGTCTCATGCTGACAATGTGGAAATCCCCCTTTTAGAAGAAGGAATGACCGTAGAACACAGTCGTTTTGGTTATGGTCAAGTAATTGCCCTAGAGGGGAAAGGAAAAGATAAAAAAGCATTGATCGATTTCTCTGGCGTGGGCAAAAAGCACCTTTTGCTGCGCTTTGCTAAACTCAAAATCAAAAATTGATGGCCGAGCTATTTAAGTTTTATCATTCCAGTCCCAACATAAAAGCATTAAAAAAAGCAGCGGAACACCTAAAGCAAGGCGCACTGATGATCTATCCCACCGATACGGTCTACGCCTTGGGTTGTTTGAGTAATCAGAGCGAGGCTTTGGAACGCTTGGCAGCCATCAAAGGGGTGAAGTTGGAAAAAGCATCTTTTAGTTTTTTTATAAAGGATTTTAGTCAGCTATCCCGCTATGTGAAGCCTTTGGACAATAGTACTTTCAAATTGATAAAGCGTTGTTTGCCAGGCCCCTACACTTTTATTTTGCCTTGCCAAAAACTTCCCAAGCCTTTTGACAAGCGAAAATTCATAGGACTCAGAATGGCCCACCATCCCATATTGGATGCTCTAATGGAAATGTTAGACGTTCCCCTAATAACGACTTCCCTTCACGATCAGGATGAAATTTTAGAGTATTCTACTGATCCGGAACTCATATTTGACCGTTGGGAGTCGAGGATTGATCTTTTTCTAGACGATGGATTCGGTGGCAATATTCCCTCTACGGTGGTGGATTTTAGTCATTCGATTCCTGAGGTGATCCGGGAAGGCAAAGGCAGCTTGGATTTGTTGTAAAAAAAAATCCTCACTTGTTGAGGATTTTTTTGTGTGATTGAATTGGATTAGTTCATTCCTTGTTGAATCAAATCGTAGAATTGATCGAGTTTGGGCAGAACCACAATTCGCGTTCTTCTGTTTCTGGCTCTGTTGGCAGCACTGTCGTTGTCCGCCAAAGGAATGTAGTAGCTGCGTCCTGCGGCTGTCATACGCTCGGGGCTTACACCAAATTCGTTTTGAAGAATTCTAACAACAGAAGTGGCTCTTTTTACACTTAGATCCCAGTTGTCTTCGATACCGTCAATTTTGATTGGCACATTGTCGGTATGACCTTCGACCATAAATTCGATTTCGGGTTTGTCGTTGACAACTTTGGCCACTTTGCCTAAAACTTCTTTGGCTTTCTGAGTAACAGTATGGCTTCCGCTTCTGAACAATAATTTGTCGGAAATAGAAACATAAACGACACCTTTTTCGACATTAATTTCGATGTCTTCATCGCTCATGTTACCCAACACACCTTTGAGGCTGGTCACCAAGGCAAGGGTTACAGAATCTTTTTTGGTGATGGCATCTTGCATGTTTTGGATCTTAAGATCTTTCTCCTTCATGCTTTCCAATGACATTTCCAGATTCTCGGCTCCTTTTTGGGATAGGGTGGTCAAGTTTCCGATGTTGTTTATCAGGTCTTGATTGTTGGCTTGTAAAAAATTGACTCTGTCTTGCAAGGAGGCCAAACGAGCTTCAGCAGCTTCTTTTTCCTCGTTGCAGGCATTTAATTTTACTGTAGCGCTATCCAACAAGCCTTTAGTGTCTTGTTGTAGTGCTTCCAATTCGGCATATTTCTTTTGAGAAACACAAGAGGAAAGTAGTACGGCTGATACAGTGGCTATTGCAAAATATTTTTTCATTTTGATGGGTTGAAGATTTGTTAAACGTCAGTAAAAATAATACAAAAACTCAAAAAAAAGCCTTTTAAGCCGTATATTTTCGTTTTTTCAAAAAGAAATAGCGAATCGGCATGAGTTTATGAGTGAAATATTTCGACTCTGCCTTATTTGGTTTCCTTTTGGCATCTATTTTTTTGTAATTTTTGTAAAAGTGAAAATGTGCCTTTGGAATGGCAAAAGCATGTCGGAATTTTAATTGAAATAAAAAGAAAACAAAGGCGATTCCGTCCCAGATGATTCTCTCAAAAATCCTAGACTTCTTTTTTTTGGGTAAATTTTTTAGCAATAGGTAGAGGGAATTTCTAAAATTCAGATAGGTTTTCATGGGTGATGGCTCCAAAGTTCCACCTCCTTGGTGGTAGACTTTGGTTTGCCAGAGGGAATAGACCTCCATGTTTTTTTGAAAAACCCTCCAGCAGAGGTCGATCTCTTCCATGTGGGCAAAAAAGTCTTCATCAAAACCTTCAAGCTTTTCAAATACTTTTTTACGGACAAAGAAACAGGCTCCGCTGGCCCAAAACACTTTTTCATCTTGGTTGTACTGTCCTCGGTCTTCTTCCAAATGGTAAAACACCCTTCCCCTACAGTAAGGGTATCCAAGCCGATCGATAAAGCCTCCGGCTGCTCCGGCATATTCAAAATGTCCGGGACGATAGAGATCCATCACATGGGGTTGGGCGATGGCTGTTTTGGGATGTTGATCAAAGTGATTGAGTACAGGAGCCAACCATCCCGGTTTTACTGAAACATCATTATTGAGTAAACAAAGCAGTTTTTCTTGGATGAATTTAAGTCCCCTATTGTAGCCACCTGCGTAGCCATAGTTTTTGTCCAACTCTATCAGCCGAACCCCTGGAAAGTAATTTTTGAGATAAGCCACCGAACCATCGGAAGAGGCATTGTCAATCACATATACAACAGCTTCCGGACTATGATCTACCACCTCTCTGAGAAAGCGTCTCAACAGCTTTTCTCCGTTCCAATTGAGTATAGCAATTCCTATGGGTTTCATGAGTTCTGGCCTTTAAAGGGAGGCAATTCTTTCAAAAAATGATATTTTTTGTCTTCAAAATCTATCTGACAAAAGTAGTGGTGATGTCCGTTGGAAATCATGAGGTATTGACTTTTTAAGACCATATTGTATCTCGCTATTTGATCAAAAGCTTTTTGAGAAATATTAACCCGAGGAGCTTTGCACTCTGCTAAAAGTAAAATTCCCCCTTGGTGGTTGAATACCACCAGGTCGTATCTTTTTAGGGTGTTATTGATCTTTATTTTTTTCTCTACTTGTATCTGCCCCAGCGGATATTTTTTTACTTCAATCAAATAATGGATGCAATGTTGACGGACCCATTCCTCGGGGGTCAAAACCAGCCATTTTTTTCTGATGACATCCAATATATAGGGTTTATTTTCCTTATTTTTAATCGAGAAATCAAAATCGGGAAAATTGAGTTTTTCCATAATGCAAAATTGCATATAATTTTTAAGGATGCGGGAATTTAACCAGTTAATGTCTTCTATAACACGAAAGGAATTCAAGCCATTCTATTTGTTTTCAGGGACAGAGCCTTATTTTATTGATCTCCTGGAAGCCAAACTTACGGAGCTTTTGACCAACGAGGCTTCCCGTTCTTTTGATTACTCCCTTTTTTATGGCAAGGAGGCCGATGCTGGTCAGATTGTAGAAACAGCCAAAAGATACCCCATGTTGTCTTCCCATCATTTGGTGGTTGTCAGGGAGGCGCAACATTTGGACAAAAATACCGATTTGATTGCCGAGTACCTCGCGCAGCCCCAACCCCAAACCATTCTGGTTTTTTGTTTTAAGTACAAAGAATTTGACAAACGAAAAAAATTGTATAAAGCAGCAAAAAAAGTGGGAGCAGTACTGGAAACAAAAGCACTATACGACAATCAGGTAGCGGCTTGGATTGGTGATCGCCTGCGACAAAATCAGTTTCATATCGATGCGGCGTCTCTTCCCATTCTGGCCGAAGCTTTGGGCAATGATCTGAGCAAAATCGAAAAAGAGATTCGCAAGCTTAAAATTATCTTGGAAGCCGAAACCACCATTACACCGGAATTGATCGAGCAACACATTGGCTTTAGTAAGGACTACAACAATTTTGAACTATACAAAGCAGTGGGTAATCGAGAATTTAATCAGGCCTGTAAAATAGTGAAGTACATGTCCGAAAATCCTAAAAATCATCCTTTGGTTCTGACCATCTCCGGTTTTTATACTTTTTTTAAAAGAATCGTGATATATCACGGCATGGAGAATAAATCCCAAGCTGCCTCGCTGTTGGGGGTCAGCCCATTTTTTGTAAGAGATTACGAACATGCTTCTAAGAAATTTAGTCTTAAACAGGCCAGTAAAGGGATTTCGCTGACCCTCGAGGCCGATTTAAAGAGCAAAGGAGTGGGGGTGAAATCGGCCAATTCACAACAAATTCTGCAAGATTTTTTGGTAAAAGTGTTTGCTGCCTAGAAAGATCTAGAGGGAGGGATGTGTCAAAGAAGTGGATATTTCTCCGGATCTACTTCGTGCATCATTTCATAGACGCATTCAAAAATATCCTCGGCAGAGGGTTTTGAAAAATAGTCTCCGTCTTCAGCATAGGCCGGGCGATGGTCTTTGGCCGAAAGTAGCTTGGGAGGGCTGTCCAACAATGGATATATATCTTGCACTTCCAGCAGCTGTTGAAGAATATAAGCAGAAGCCCCACCGGGCATGTCCTCATCTACGATCAGCAAACGATTGGTTTTGGCGATACTCTCGCGAATTTCATGGGATAAATCGAAGGGCAATAGGGTTTGAACATCGATAACTTCTGCACTAATCTCATAGCTTTCCAGTTGAAAGGCCACCTGTTCAACAATTCTCAAGGTAGATCCATAGGAAACCAGACTGATATCGCTTCCCGACTTCATAAGTTCAATTTTACCGAGAGGTAAACAGTATTCGCCCAAATTGGAGGGAAGTTTTTCTTTGATACGATAGCCGTTGAGGGATTCAATCAGTAGGGCGGGTTGGTTAGATTTTAGTAGGGTGTTATAGAATCCGGCGGCTTGGGTCATATTTCTCGGAACCAATAGCAGTATGCCTCGAATGAGGTTGATTAAACCAGCCATGGGAGATCCGGAATGCCATATGCCCTCCAAACGGTGGCCTCTGGTTCTGATGATCAAAGGGGCCAATTGCCTGCCTCGGGTTCTATAGCTAAGGGTGGCCAAGTCATCACTCAGTATATTAAGACAATACAAAATGTAATCCAAGTATTGAATTTCTGCAATGGGTTTTAGCCCTCGAATGGCCATACCGATTCCCTGCCCGACAATGGTAGCTTCCCGAATTCCTGCATCGGCCACTCTTGTTTCTCCATATTTTTTTTGCAATCCTTCCAAACCTTGGTTCACCCCACCGATTTTGCCACTGTCTTCACCAAATATGGCTAAGCGGTCGTCCTTTTCCAACAACCGGTCAAAATTGTCTCTCAAAATGATTCTTCCATCGACCATGGGAGCATCGGGGGCGTATTGAGGTGGGACACTTTGGAGGGTGGTAGGGTCGTTTTCTCCGGTGCTATAAAGGTGGGAGGAGTATTTTTGTTGAAGGGCGTTTTTAGTGGTTTTCAGCCAGTCATTAAAAACATCTACATTTTTTATTTTGCAGCGATTTAAAATAGGTAATGATTTTCTTGCTGTGGCGATGACATCGTGGTAGAATAGTTCTGATTTTTCATTTAGCCTTTGGTGGAGCATCTTTAGCGCTACGTCGTTGTTGGATTGGGCCAAAAAACTTTCCAAAAATCTATTTAAATTCTCTCTTTCCTTAAAAATAGGATCTTGATAGGCTTGCCAGGCTTTGGTTTTGGCAGCCCTCACCTCGGATTTTATTGCTTTTTCAATTTCTTGGAGCGTAGTTTCATTAGCAATTCCATTCGCCAAAATCCACTTTCTCATTTGCAGGTTACAGTCGTATTCTTTTTCCCATGCCAGTCTTTCTTTTGATTTGTATCGCTCGTGAGATCCGGAAGTAGAATGTCCCAAGGGCTGGGTAAGTTCAGTAACATGAACCAATACGGGAACATGATCCTCACGGGCTATTTTTGCGGCATAGGAATAGGTTTTGATCAGTTTAGGATAATCCCATCCTTCAACGGTCAGAATTTCTATGCCTTCTGCCTGATCGGTTCTTTTAAATCCCTCGAGGGCTATGGAAATACTTGCTTTGGTAGTTTGCTGTTTGTTTTCTACAGAGATGCCGTAGCCATCGTCCCATATACTCAAAACAATAGGAACTTGCAATACCCCTGCAGCATTCAAGGATTCGAAAAACAATCCTTCACTGGTACTGGCATTTCCAATGGTGCCCCAAGCAATTTCATTTCCATTGCGAGAAAATTTGTTTGCGTTTTTAATCTTAGTTTTTCGGTATATTTTGGAGGCTTGTGCCAATCCGATCAGCCGAGGCATCTGCGCACCGGTGGAGGAAACGTCTGCAATGTGATTTTTGGTTTGGGTTTGATCCAGCCATTTTCCATTTTCATCGACCATTGGGTTGGAAAAATGCCCAACCATCTGTCTTCCGGCCGACATGGGCTCCTTCTCAATATCGGGGTGGGCGTATATGGCTGCAAACAATTTTTGCGGATTCAGATGTCCTTGGGCAAACATCAATGTCTGATCTCGGTAGTAGCCCGAACGAAAGTCTCCGGGACGAAAAAAATGGTTGATTGCTATTTGTGGCAGTTCTTTTCCATCGCCAAAAATCCCAAATGTTCCTTTGCCACTAAGCACCTCACGCCGTCCCATGATACTGGCTTCCCGACTGGTAACAATAAGCTTGTAGTCTTCGAGAACTTGCTTTTTGTAGTCCTCAAAACTCAGCGAATTTTGTTGCTCTTGGGTTTTAATTTTCATTTAGGATCGTAAAAATACAAAAATAAGATTTGACCCTTATATCAATGATTTTGATTACCACTCAAATTAAAATTCCAGAATTAAAACCACCTTCTTGAGAAAAGCTGCATCAATTTTCTTGGATTTAGTGTCAATACGAATCTTATTTTGGAGGCGTAGAAGGCATCGTTGTATTCTGCCCCATGGTCGCTATAAAGGGGTAAGTAGATTTCCATATAGTCCGGAATGAGGTTGAAACGTGCGCCTGACCCAAAAAACAAATGCTCGTTTTGACCGTAATTTTTAAGGAGTGCAAGGTCTGCATATAGCTCTACCCACTTCCATATTCCTTGGGTGATATTCGTAGACAACAAGAAATCGTTGGCTGTTGCTGGAGAATGAACAGATTTGAAACCTCCTTCGGCCATGACAATCTGCTGGCTGAAAAAACCGGAATTTTCCGATCTCCCCAGATAGTTGTAACGGAAGAGATAATCTTGTGGTCGATTGAGGTTAAAATCAAAAAATTGGGTTTCTCTTTGGTTGTGATGAATAAATTTTCCAGCAAAAAATCGGAAGGAAAACTGACTTCCGTTGGAGAGCAACCTTCTAAAATCGAAGGTGGCATCGATTTTACTGAATTTTTTTGAAACTTGTAAATTGGTTTCAAAAGTGGTGTGTTTCAGTGCCCCTTGGTTGGCAAAAAAATATCGCAAATTCAACAACTCATAATTGGGACTGGTAATTTGATCGGGTGGACTGTCGCGGCGCACGTTGTAGTAAAACAAACCCAATGCTTTGCGTTTATTAGATCTCAGATCATCGGTTCTAAAATAAAGATTGATCCCCGGAGTAATCACTTGGTATCGCAATTCGTCAAAATAGTGATAGCTGCTACCATAAAAACTCAAATAGGTAAGGTAGTTACTCTGCTCTGGATTGTTGAATAGATAAGAAAATTTCATTCTCCCGACCATATTTTCTTGTTTGGTTGAATACTCGGGGGTGATTTCAAAGAGAAATTTTTGTGTCAAAAGGCTTTTGTCGTAAAACCTTGATCCCAATACAATTCCATCGTAAAGGTTGAAGTTGACCTGCGGATTGTAAAATATTTGATGCCGTTTAGGCGACTCATAATCTCTAAAAAAATTGAACTGAACAGGCTTTATATTCATAAAGTTTTTGATGTAGCGCCAGTTATTCAGTTTGTTGGATTCCGGTAGTCTTATTTCGGGGTTGACGGTAAGATAATCCGGATTTAGGTTTTTGACTTGAAATTCTGCCTCCTTACCTATGTTTTCGACCCATTGCTGGGAGAGGATGGAATCATTCTTTACTTGAGCAAGTACAAAAGGAATATTATCATCAAAAAGCTTGGTTATTTTTATTTTAAGGCTGTCTTGGGATTTTTTTACTTTTTTGATGTTGATGTCTACAGGCAGCCGTTCTTTCAAATAAAAATTTCCAAACCATGCAATGTCTCTTTGGCTGTATTTTTCGAGTAACTTTAAAGGATTGGATCGATCCTCGTTTGGATCGAACAAGGCCCTCAAAAACCGATTCAAAGTTTCCTTACCCAAGTAGTTCTCCAGATACCTAAACCCAACACCAACATGGTAGGGAGATCCTATTTTTTCGTTGAATTTGACCAACTGATCCTTGGGAATCAAATCGGACTGCTGGAGATTGGCGCGTTCCATCAATTCGTAATACATCCAAAAACTTTCATTAAAATCTGTCTCGGCCAGCGTGTAGGCTTTCATCAACTTGAACTGACCCAAACGTCCTAGCAATTTTTCTTTGGGATAGTAGGTTTCTATGTATTTCAAAATGAGGTAGGTCTGAAGGCCCCCAAAAATCCAGTGATCTCTCCTAAGATCCATGGACAAATTGTAAGACAGATAGAAATGTAAATAAGATTTAAGGAAACTGATTTCATTGAGAAAATCGTCTTGAAAAGGAGCCAAGAATTTGGGAAGATCATTAAGACCGAAAAATGGATTTTTGGTGTAGATAATCTCGGGTATTAATAACTTATTGTCTCCGGTATGATCAAAAATTTCCGTCACAAAACGGTCGACTCTCTCTATGGTTTTTTGCTTTAAGGTATCGGATTTAGATTTTGCAAAAAGGTCTGTAACCAAAAGACGATCGGACTGTAATTTGAATGTCTCAAATTTTTTTTGCTTGTCGAGATGAATCACGACTTCCCTTTTATTTTTTCCTGAAAAATAATGGGCTGCTCCCTTTTTTTGATTCAGTGTGAGATTTGATACAACTTGCCAATCAGGGGAAGAAACAAGAAGCTTAAGGCGATATTCTGCTGCTTGAATGCTCCAATCTTCAAGGTTCAAATGACTGTAGTTTCTCCATTCTCCCTCAAAAAACGGATTCAGTGCAATGTACCAATAACGCAGCAATACTTGTCCCTCCTCATCAGATCCATACCCGGTAAATTTGGCATTGGGTAGGGTCACCTCATAGGTCATGTCCAGCCTAATTCTCTGCTGGGAAATAGTGTGCCGGGGCATAGGGATTTCTATGATGTCGATTTGATCTTTGCGTCTGTTCCATTCCAGGGGCTGTCCGTATAGACGGATGGAACTGATTTCTGTGCGACCCAATTTCTTTTCGTTGGAAAGGAAAAAACTGCGGTCGTATTCCTCTACAAAACGCTGTGCCAGAGCTCTGGCACAGCGTTTTGTAGAGGAAT
>CAZGUB010000019.1:0-15714 GCA_964528935.1 uncultured Flavobacteriaceae bacterium
AAATTAATTCAATTAAACATCAAAGGAATTTCCTATAGCGAAACACAAACCGGTGCCTACGCACTGATTTTGAATGAGGTAGACGGAAAAAGGAGTTTGCCCATTATTATCGGTGGCTTTGAGGCGCAATCTATTGCCATTGCCTTAGAAAAAGAATTAAAACCCAAGCGCCCCCTCACCCACGACTTGTTCAAAAATTTTGCCGATCGATTCAATATAAACGTCAAACAAGTGATTATCCACAAATTGGTTGACGGTGTGTTTTATTCCAGTCTGATCTGTGAAAGGGACAAAATAGAAGAAATCATCGATTCTCGAACTTCCGATGCCATCGCCATGGCCTCTCGCTATGGTGCCCCGATTTTTACATACGATTCCATCCTAAAACAAGCCGGCTTTGACGAGAACACTCTCAAAGATACCAAAAAGGGAAATATAGAAGAAAACTGGATTCAAAACTTTGTTGCCGAACAAAGTAAGCAAAATGCCCTTCCCGACGATTTGCAAAAACTCTCTCTCTCCAAACTCAAATCCCTACTGGACAAATTGGTAAATCTCGAAGATTACGAAAAAGCCGTAAAAATAAGGGACGAGATCTCCAAAAGAGAAGCCAATAAATAGCTGTTAATCTTTTTTTGAAAACTATTTTAGACTACCGGCTAGAGTATTGTGTCATCTTTTATTTTTGAAATAAGCATTTGAAACATGCAACAATATTTAGATCTTGTACGACACATTCAGCAAAATGGTGTCACTAAAACCGATAGAACCGGAACCGGAACCAAAAGTGTTTTTGGCTACCAGATGCATTTTGATCTCGAAGCGGGATTTCCGCTGTTAACCACCAAAAAAATACACGTCAAATCGGTTATTTACGAATTGTTGTGGTTTTTAAAAGGAGAGACCAATATCGGATATCTCACTGAAAACGGTGTGCGGATCTGGAACGAGTGGGCCGATGAAAATGGAGATCTCGGACCGGTCTATGGTCATCAGTGGAGAAACTGGAACAGCGAAGGCATTGATCAAATACAATCAGTAATTGAAACCCTGAAAAAAAATCCCGACAGCCGAAGAATGCTGGTCTCGGCATGGAACCCTAGTGTTTTACCCGACACCTCCCTATCTTTCTCAGAAAATGTGGCCAAAAACAAGGCAGCATTGCCTCCCTGTCATGCCTTCTTTCAATTCTATGTGGCAGAGGGAAAATTGTCTTGCCAATTGTATCAAAGAAGTGCCGATTTATTTTTGGGGGTACCTTTCAATATTGCTTCCTATGCTCTTTTGAATTTGATGATGGCTCAGGTTTGCGATTTAAAGCCGGGGACTTTTGTCCACACCTTTGGCGATGTACACATCTACTCCAATCATCAACAACAACTGGAAGAACAACTCAGCAGAGCTCCCAAACCCCTTCCCAAAATGATTCTCAATCCGGAGATTAAAGATATTTTTGATTTTAACTACCAAGATTTTGATCTTATCGGATACGATCCCCATCCCTCGATCAAAGGCAAAGTAGCGGTCTGAATCAGCTGATATTCAGTTTTTTGACAATCTCAACCAATTCTTCTATTTCTGCTTCAGTATTGTAAAAATGGGGGGAAAATCTAAGATAATTTTTACGATGAGCCAAGCTGATGTTTTTAGCCTCTAAATTTTTGACCACCCCTTCCGGATAAATATAACTGGTGATTTGGCTCTTTGGCACTCTTTGTCCAAAAACCGGAACCCAACCCATCTGCTGGAGTTTTTCCCTCAAAAAATTGCTGAGCATTTTGTTTCTATTTACCAATTGGTCAAAATCATTTTTTATGAGGTAGTTGATCGCAAAAACTAAAGAAGCAGCCCCTAAAATGTTAAAATGACCCGCATAGATTTTATCAAAAATTTTTTCTTTGGACTGTTGGGAAACTTCCAAAAAACGGTCAGATAAGGCCACAAAACCATTGCCGAAACCGGCCAGCAACCATTTGTATCCACTACTAATGACAGCATCGAAGGGGGAACTAGCAAAATCAAAATGATCTGATCCAATGTGTTGGGTAGCATCACCAATCAAAAGCAATTTGGGATATTTCTCCTTGATCTGGTGGAGAAATTCAAAATCTATTTTCAGCCCACTGGCATATTGCACCAAACTCAAAACCAATGCATCCACTTTATTTTCCAACAAAGCTTTTTCGATTTTTTCTTCCAAGAACTCGTCTATAGAAAAAGTATAAAGATCAAAATCTCTCTCTACAACTGCCGCTACAAGTGAGGGGTAATCGTCTTCGAAACACATCACCTTACTTCCTTTTTGGAGCAAGTCCAAGACATACCTAATTCCGGTAGAAAAATTGGAAACAAAAAAGGTTTGCTCACCGTTTGCACCGATAAAATTTGCGATGGTGTCATGGGTCTGATGCAGTTGTTCGTAGGCTTCTATTTTGTAACGATCCCCACTGAAAAGGTATTTTTTCTCGGATGTCGTCCTAAATTCGTAGAGGGGCTTTGACATCAACCCTACGTATGCTGTATTGAGATAAATAGACGATTTCAAGGCTGGGAAATCATTTTGCAGGGTCATAAATAAATCAGAAAGTGTAAATTTGCAGTAAAATTAGTCTATTTCATTAAATTTTGACCTCATTTTTAGCTTTTCGAATTTGCAGAAAAACTTTTTTTTCTACCTCGCTGTCCAATACAGAATTAGACCGGTATTGGAGATTTTATCCCTTGGCAAACTAAAGAACCTCATAAATATATGGCTCAGAGACTCACCTTGATTGCTGCCATCGATGAGAATCGTGTGCTGGGAAAAGACAATCAATTGATATGGCATTTGCCGGAAGATTTAAAGCGTTTCAAACGGCTAACTACTGGTCATGCCATCATCATGGGAAGGAAAACTTTTGAATCCTTGCCCCGGGCTTTGCCCAATCGCCACAATATTGTGGTATCGCGAAACCCGAATTATTTTGCTGAAAATGCTACGGTTTGCAACAGTCTAGACGAGGCCATCGCCGCTGCTCACCAAGATAATCAGCCCTTTATTATTGGTGGAGGACAGATCTACCAACAAGCCATTGATCTGGCGGCAGTGATTGAACTAACAAAAATTCATGCCAAATTCGAGGGAGATGTTTTTTTTCCTCCCATAGCCACTGAGCAGTGGTCTATGGAAAAAGAAGAGCGCATGGAGCATCCCGACTTTGATTTTTCTTTTTTAACCTATACCAAAAAATAGTTGATCATGAGAGGACACCTGTTCCCAGGCCAAGGTTCACAATTTCCAGGAATGGGAAAAGAACTTTTTGAAAAATATGATTTGGCCAGAAAAATGTTTGATCGCGCCAATGAGATTTTGGGCTTTGACCTATCAAAAATAATGCTGGAAGGCTCCAAAGAAGATCTTCAGCAAACACGTGTAACACAACCGGCCATCTACCTCCACTCTGTCGTGACAGCCAAAGTGATGGAAAATGACTTTCCTCCTGCTGCCGTAGCCGGTCACTCATTGGGAGAATTTTCCGCATTGACTGCTGCTGGTGCTATCGATTTTGAATTGGGGCTACAGTTGGTTTCCCAAAGGGCAGAGGCCATGCAAAAAGCTTGTAATCTGGAAAGTGGAACCATGGCCGCCGTATTGGGCTTGGAAGACGAAACGGTAGAGGAAATCTGTCGTCAAACCCAAGGAGTAGTTGTCGCCGCAAACTACAATTGTCCTGGGCAACTGGTGATTTCTGGGGGTGCCAGTGCCATCGCCTCTGCCTGCGAGGCCTTTAAAGCTGCCGGAGCCAGAAGGGCTTTGATCTTGCCGGTCAGCGGTGCTTTTCACTCTCCATTGATGGAGCCTGCCAGATCCGAACTGGCTCAAGCGATAGACGCTACCCCATTTTCTACCCCCCTTTGTCCCATCTATCAAAACACCACGGCACAAGCGGTAAATGACCCCCTTGAAATACAGAATAACCTCATTGCTCAATTGACCGCTCCGGTAAAGTGGACCCAATCCATCCAAGCCATGATCCAAAATGGCATTACAGAATTTATAGAAGTGGGCCCAGGAAAAGTATTACAAGGCTTGGTCAAAAAAATCAATCCAGAAACTGAAGTAACGGGAGCAGCAATTTAATTTTTAACCCAAAAATTGCCTTACCGTATCGGTGATAAAATCAATCTGATCGTCGTCTAGCTCTGTATGCATAGGTAGGGAAATTACCTGGTTTACCAATCGGAGGCAAACCTTAAAATCTGCAGACCGGTACCGACTGCTGGTATAGGCTTTTTGTTGGTGTAATGGAATGGGATAATAAACTCCACAGGGAATTCCTTTTTCGTTTAGGTGTTTTACCAAAGCATCGCGATCGGAATCGATTACTTTAAGGGTGTATTGGTGGTACACATGGGAATCGCAATCATTTTTTCGATAGGGGGTGATAATTCTGGAGTGATCGGCCAAGCGTTGGTTGTATTTTGATGCAGCGGCTTTTCTGGACTCATTGTAATAATCCAACAAGGGAAGCTTAATGTCGAGAATGACCGCTTGGAGGGAATCCAAACGAGAATTGACCCCGATTACATCGTGGTGATATCTGACATACATGCCGTGATTGACCATGCCTCTGAGGGTGTGCGCAAGGTCATCGTCGTTGGTGAAAATCGCTCCTCCGTCGCCGTAGGCACCTAAGTTTTTGGAGGGGAAAAAAGAAGTCGTTCCAACATCTCCTAGGGTTCCTGTTTTTTTCTTACTTCCATCGGAAAAGGTATAATAGGCCCCAATCGATTGTGCGTTGTCTTCGACCACGTACAAATTATTTTTTTGAGCCAAAGTCAATATTTCTTCCATATCTGCTGCTTGCCCAAACAGATGAACTGGAATGATGGCCTTGGTTTTGGGTCCAATGGCTTTTTCTATAGCGTCCACACTAATGTTGAAAGTATCAGGTTCTACATCTACCAATACTGGGGTCAATCCCAATAGGGAAATGACTTCGACTGTAGCGGCAAAGGTAAAATCGGCAGTGATCACCTCGTCTCCAGGTTGTAGTCCCAATCCCATCAAAGCAATTTGTAGAGCATCGGTTCCATTGGCACAGGGAATCACATGTTTTACTCCCAGATACTGTTCCAGATTTTCTTGAAAAGATTTGACCTGAGGACCATTAATGAACTGAGTAGAGGCTATGGTTTCCATAACAGACTTATTGAGCTGTTCTTTGATTTGTTCGTATTGACCTTTGAGGTCAACCATCTCGATTTTTTTCATAGCTGTATTTGGAGGATAAAATTAAAAAAAGCAATCTGCTTTTTGCAATTGATATTAAAAACTATTTTTGAGGCAATGATCTTTCGCCTGGTTTACCAAGTTGTCACCGTTATTGGGTATCCAATACTTCGGATTTTAGGAGTTTTTTCAAAAAAGCTGCGTTTATTTGTTTTGGGCAGGGATATGGTCTTTGATCAGCTAAGGACTCGGGAGGTAGACCGTGGTAAATGGGTTTGGTTTCATGTGGCTTCTTTGGGAGAGTTTGAACAGGCTCGCCCCATAATGAAAGAATATAAAAAGTCGTTTCCTCATCAAAAACTGTTACTCACCTTTTTTTCGCCTTCGGGTTATGAGGTTCAAAAAGATTTTGATCAAGCCGACTGTGTGTGTTACCTCCCATGGGACAGCCCCAAAAACGTAAACTTATTTCTAGATTTTTGTAAAATCGAAAAGGCCTTTTTTGTTAAATACGAGTTTTGGCCCAACTATCTGGAAGGCTTGTCCAAAAGGGGGATAGCTGTTTTTTCGGTATGCAGCATTTTTAGAACCCACCAATTGTTTTTTAAAAGCTATGGAAAGGCCTACAGGAATATTCTCTTTGGCATTAAACACTTTTTTGTACAAAACGAAGAATCGAAAAGTTTGCTCCAATCAATTGGAATCAATCAGGTGACAGTAAGTGGAGACAGTCGGGTGGATCGGGTGTTTGAGCTCACCCAAAATCAAAAACCCGAAGCCGTGGTTGCAACATTTGTCGGAGCCCAAAATTGTTTTGTCGCCGGAAGTATTTGGCCCTCCGACCAAAAACTCCTGAATTCTTTTTTGCTACAATCGTCCTCCATCAAAATCATTTTGGTACCTCATGAAGTGTCCCAAAAATCGATCCAAAAACTGGAAAAAACCATGACTTTGCCCTATTGTAAATGGAGTAATTATGACCATAAAAGGGATCAAAACAAAAAAATCATGATCGTAGATACGATTGGAAAACTCACCAAAATATACCACAATGCAACTTTTGCCTATGTGGGGGGCGGAATGAAAAAAAACGGATTGCACAATACGTTGGAACCCGCTACCTATGGTATCCCCGTAATCATTGGAAAATATTATCGTCGGTTCCAAGAGGCTGAATTTTTGGTGAAAAGTGGCGGGATCAGGAGCGTTGACCACGCCGATGGATTTCTCAAATTGGCCCAGCAGTTATTGTCCGATCCTCAATTAGTAAAAAAAATGGGACGCATCAATACAGCTTACATAAAAGCCAGCATAGGTGCCAGTCAAAAAATTATACAAACCATCAAAATTGATTATTAGAAGATGCCTTTCAGATTTTACTATATTTAAGAACAAAATCAAATAACATGTCATCCTACAAAACAGTATCAATGCCTATCAATTATAAACAAAAATCATAACCTGCCTTTATCAATGAAAAAAACAATATTTGCCTTACTGTATTCGCTCACATTTTGTTTCGGACAAAGAGACAACGACCAACCCTTGAATGTCATATTACTAATAGGGGACGGCATGGGATTGAGCCAGATCTCTGCGGGGATGTATTTCAACAATAATCAGACTGTTTTGGAGGAATTTCCTCACGTTGGACTTTCCAAAACCCACTCCGCCAACAACTTGGTTACCGACTCAGCTGCCAGCGGAACAGCTATGGCCTGTGGTGAAAAAACCCTTAATGGAGTGATTGGAATCAATTCTCAAAATCAAAAGCTAAAATCCATACTCGAAATTTGTAAAGAAAAAGGTTACAATACGGGTTTGATCGCCACCTCCAGTATCGTTCATGCGACACCGGCCTCTTTTTATGCCAAAATCGACTCCAGAAAAAAATATGAAGACATTGCGCTTCAACTCAGCCAAAGTGAGGTCGACTACTTTATCGGTGGCGGAAAAAACTTTTTTATGAAAAGAGAAGACAAGAGGAACCTCATCAAGGAAATGAATGAGGTCGAAATAGTAAAAAATCTCAATGGTTTCAAAAAATCTACCAATGACAGGATTGGCTTGTTGACCTATCCAGAAGAACCGCCCGCTCTAAAAGGTGGAAGGGAACCCCTTTTAGACGCTTATTTATCGGCCACCTTGGAAAAAATGGAACAACGACAAAAGCCTTTTTTTATCATGGTTGAAGGTTCTCAAATAGACTGGGGTGGTCACGCCAATGACATTGACTATATTACTTCCGAGTTTGTCGAGTTTAACAATACCATTGCAGTAGCTTTGGATTTTGCCAAAAAAAACCAAAATACCTTGGTGGTGGTTACCGCCGACCATGAAACTGGCGGCTTGGCCATCACATTGGGAAAAATCGACCCTATTGAATTTCGATCCGATTTCAACACCACAGGGCACAGTGCCACCATGGTGCCTGTTTTTGGTTATGGAAAAAAAGCCGAGTTTTTTTCGGGCATCTATGACAACACACAGATTTTTCACAAAATCAATAAAGCCGTGGAAGGCAAATGATTATTTGGTTCGCATGTTATCGATAACCATTTTTTCAAACAGATCATCGTTTTCTGCTATTTCAAAAAAACTGGTGAGATAGGCTTTCGAACTTTCAAACTCTTCATTCAACTCAAACTGACCTTTTTGTTGTTCCAAGATTTGAAACAAATCACTTTTATTGCTCAATATTTGTTGTCTCACTTTTTGTACCAAAGACTTATCTCGTTGAAAACCTCTGTATTTTCTGTCCTGAACAGATTTAATTCCCAATCGGCTGTTTACAATGGCATAGCTGGCATCTACCAATCCACATAAATCAAAATCGTAAGGAAGTGGATGTATTTTGTTATTTAGATAAAGTAGTTTGCCATTGTGTTGGTATGCAACAGAAAAGTCCGTGTTTCCAATCATAAACTGAAAAAGGGCATTTTGAATCGAGGTAATATCGTCCATAGCTTTGGGATGTATGTATCTTTCAAAAACTTTACCCTCAAAGCGATCGGCCACACGTTTGTCATCCTCAATGAGAAAACCTTTTAATTGGTGTACAATGGTTTTATTCTTTTTTATTTCGGTAAATTCTATGTCCACCCGACGGGTTTTGAAATAGTAAGGGGAAATCTTTTCATAAAATTTGTAGGCCATATACTCTTGAAGAATATTGTCGTTTTTTTCATCTTCCAATAGACATGGCAGAACCAATTTCAAACTTTTATTTCCCTCAAAGAGCGATCCTTTGGCTTTGGATTTCTTGATCTTCATCTTGATGGGTGGGAAGTAGCATTTGGACCTTCTAAAATTGCCTCTGGCCCTCAGAGAAACTTCCAAATCCTCCCATTGGTCGTTATGAAAATAAGAAAGATTAGTCTTTATGTAGGTGGTATCACCGGTTTCTAGACGAATCACCTTGTTTGAATAGCTCATTTTGACCGGTAAAGGATCTTGATTTTCAAATAATAAATCCGATTTTTGACTGATTTGCCCAAAAGCAATGGTCATCGTCAAAAAACTAAGGGTAAAAAACATTTGTTTATTCATAATATAGTTAATAGCTTTATCAATGCTAAAATAACATTTTTTGTGATTAAGTACCTCTCCATCATTAATCATCGCACCCTGATCACCATTTTATTGTCATTGATCATTCCTTATGCTGCCTACCGTTTTGATGTAATTTATAATATTGATCTGACGTTGATCAGTATTGCGATTATTTTTCCACTGGTATTTGCCATCAGAGGAGCTTTCAAAAGGAGAGAAAAAGCACTTGAATTTTTAAGTCAATATCGAGGAGCCCTCCGCACTATTGAATATTTTTTCTCCATCAGTCCCAACCTACCTGGAGAAGACAAAAATACTATCAAAAAATTACTCAGAGATCTTTCCGACTCCTTCCTGGATCACCTTGCACAACACGAACACAATACCGACGAAATCGACCGCAAAACCGAATCCATCTTCAAATTTATCACAGACAAGGACGAACAGCTCTCAGGAGGAATCAAGCAAAAAATATTTAGATTCTTAAGGGATGTTCATATTGCTCAGGAAAACCTAATTGCCATCCATACCCACAGAACTCCCATTAGTCTCAAAGCCTATTGTTTGATTTTTATTTATCTGTTTCCCATCATTTATACCCCAACCATCATCAACAAGATAGGACTGGACAATCCCTCCGGTCTTACTTATTTTATTGTCATACTAAGTGAATTTATATTGATCTCTTTGTACAATATACAGGACCAGATGGAATATCCCTTTGACAAAGACGGATTGGACGATATCAAACTGGATCAATTTAAGATCGAAAGAAAAATTGATTAAATCCAGTGGCTCAGTACCACAACATAATTCTTTTTAATTAGCTCTTTTCAGAAATAGCAATATCAAATATCTGATTATTCTATTTACTTCCGTTGTATTGTTTAAATATCGAGCAACTTCCCTGCTATTATTTTCCATTTGAAAAGCCAATGATTCCAAAAAGAATTTCGTTTTGGCTTTCGATAGGCTAAACTGATAAAAACACAATATGATTCCAAATTATATCTTTATTTTTACAAAAATATCTTTATAATGAGTTTATGGTGTTAATTTTATACACTATTAGGATAAACAGAATGAACTATATTTAGATAATTGCTCATATCTTTGTATTAAAATAATTACTGATATGAAAAATTCAATTCTTACCGCATTTTTGATCTCACTCACCACCCTCAGCACCCATGGAGCAATGGTTGCTAGCGACAGCCTCTCAATCGACAAGCCAAAAACCATTGAAGAAAAAGCATTGATGGCAATCCAAACCGATGATTTTGAATACATGGAAGAAATTCTTGAAAACAGAATCATCAATTCTCGAACAATGATCCACGGCAAACCACTGATCATTCACGCAGCCATTTACGACAAAGCCGAGATGATACTACTATTGGCTCAGTATGGTGCCATGATCATAGAACCCACCTGCGAAAATGGAAAAGGACTCATGGAATATGCAAGGGAATACAAGGCCATTCATGCGCAAGCGCAAATCATCGTCATTCGGGCCTAAGCATCTCTAGCAAAGTTTTAGTAGACACGAGCCATTTCAAAAGGCAAAAGGGCAAAAAATAAAAACCTCTATAAATTATAGAGGTTTTTTTGTGCGGGTGAAGGGACTCGAACCCCCACGCCGTGAAGCACTAGATCCTAAATCTAGCGTGTCTACCAATTTCACCACACCCGCTTGGAAAATGGTGGCACAAATATAATCAAGTTTATCAAATTTTATTTTACGAAAAAAAGAAAGATTGTTTCGTACTTTTAACAAAGGATTGCCCAATATGAAAAATGAGATCGAAAATCAAAAACAACTATTTCTTGACCAACTCTTTGAGTTGCTAAAAATTCCTTCCATAAGTGCTGATCCAGAGTTCAAAAAGCAAGTGAGAGATGCCGCTCTTTGGATCAAAAATGCACTCAACGAAATTGGGTGTACAAAGACAGAAATTTTCGAAACCGCAGGTCATCCGATAATTTATGGAGAAGTGTTAATCGATCAAAAAGCTCCCACCGTCTTGGTCTATGGACACTACGACGTTCAGCCACCTGATCCTCTAGATCTCTGGGAAAGCCCCCCTTTTGAACCGGTGATTAGAAAAACAAAACTTCATCCTCAGGGAGCCATCTATGCTAGAGGCGCTTGTGACGACAAAGGACAAATGTTTATGCATCTCAAAGCCGTAGCACTGCTAATTCAAAAAAATGCACTCAAATGCAATGTGAAATTTATCATCGAAGGAGAGGAAGAGGTAGGGAGCGACCATTTGGAGCAATTCATTCGTGATCACAAAAAATTGCTCACCTCCGATATCATTATCATTTCAGACACCGGAATACATAGCCTCGAAAACCCCGCAATCACAACTGGACTGAGGGGACTAAGCTATATGGAAGTTTCCGTAACTGGACCCAACCGCGATTTGCATTCCGGACTCTATGGAGGCACCGTTGCCAACCCCATCAATGTACTTTGCGAGATGATTGCCCAACTCCACGATAAAAATAAAAAGATTACCATACCCGGTTTTTACGATGCTGTAATAGAAGTAGATTCAGCAGAAAGAACCAAAATGAACCAAAATGCTACAACCGAGGAGGATTTCAAAAAAGCCATTGGAGTCGAGGCTGTCATGGGAGAGGAGGGGTTTACTACTCAAGAGAGAAAATCCATTCGTCCTACCCTGGATATCAACGGCATATGGGGAGGCTATAGGGGAGAAGGAGCCAAAACTGTAATCCCCAGTAGGGCCCATGCCAAAATTTCTATGCGCTTGGTTCCCAATCAGGATTGGAAAAACATTAGCCAATTGTTTGAAAAACATTTCAAATTATTGGCACCAAAAGGCGTAAAAGTGACCGTAACCACCCATCATGGTGGAGAGGCCTATGTCACACCCACCCACTCCAAAGCCTACAGGGCAGCGGAACTGGCCTACCAAGAAGTCTTTGGTGTAGTACCTCATCCCAAAAGAGACGGTGGAAGCATCCCCATAGTTCCCATGTTTGAAAAAGTATTGGGCTGTAAAACCCTGCTGATGGGATTTGGTTTGGACAGCGATGCCATACATTCCCCCAACGAGCATTATGGGATTATAAACTTTTTGAAAGGTATTGAAACCATTGCGCTTTTTTACCAATATTACGAATCGGAAAAAAACTAATCGGCTTATCCCTTCAACATAAAAAGATCTGCGGCAATACCATCGGTTAAAAATTTCGCTTTTTTGGCTACTTTAAGCGCATCACCGTCCCAATAGAGCCGTTGCTCAATCAAGTGCTGCGTTGCCTGTTTTTCTAAATAGTCTGCATAGTGTTGTCCGAAAGATCGGTGAATCTCATGGAGCGATGTCCCCCAAATGGTTCTAAGTCCCGTCATGACAAACTCGTTAAAAGCTTCGTGCGTTTTCAAATGTTCTCCAGTGGAGGGCAAATGACCCTCCCTTATAGATTTTAAATATTTAAGGTTGTTGGAGGGGTTCCAACTTCTATATCTTTTGCCATCATAACTATGTGCACCAGGACCAATTCCCACATAGGCTTTGCCCTTCCAATAATTGGAGTTATTGACCGACTGAAATCCATTTTTACAAAAGTTGGAAAATTCATAATTTTCATAATGCCCCTCCAATCTGTCTATCAAAAGGTCGTATTGAGATTTTACAAGCTTTTCGTCCAGCAGCATCACTTTTTCTTCTTGCACCCATTGATCCAATACCGTTTTGGGTTCTACTGTCAGAGCATAACATGATAGGTGGCAAGGGGCAAATGTCAATGCTTGCTGTAGATTGCTTTCCCAACTCGACAAATTACTACCGGGTACGCCATAGATTAAATCCACCGAAAAATTGTCAAAATAAACAGCAGTATTTTCAATGGCTTCTAGGGCTTGGCTGCCGTCGTGAATACGATTTATCAGTTTCAATTCTGTATCATGAAAGGACTGAATCCCAAGGCTCAACCGATTGACCCCAATAGACTTACATTCGTGTAAATATTGTGGGGAAACATCATCAGGATTTGCTTCGAGGGTGATTTCAATATTATCATTAAAATGGGCATATCGACCTACCAAACCAATCAATCTTTCCAATGATTTGGGAGGCATCAAAGAAGGAGAACCACCGCCAAAATATATACTTTCCAAGGCGATGCAGAGCTCGTCTTTACGGAGCAGGATTTCTTTTTCGAAGGCCTCCAGCATTTGTTCAAGGTATTTGAAGGAAGTGGAAAAATGAAAGTTACAGTAATGACAGGCCTGTCGGCAAAAAGGAAAGTGAAAATATACCCCAGCCATCAATCCGATTTTATCTTGTTGGGATTTTGAGAGACATAGGCCTCCCAACCGGAGTAAGATTTTTGAGACTTTGACCTACCTTGGTTAAAAAAATGACAGACAGCAGCCGCAAGACCATCGGTAGCATCTAAGTTATTAGGCAATTCTGTTATTTTCAGCAGGCTTTGTAACATTTTGGCTACTTGTTCTTTGGAAGCATTTCCATTTCCGGTGATGGCCATTTTTATTTTTTTGGGAGAATACTCAGTGATGGGGACCTCACGATATAAACCTGCTGCCATGGCTACCCCCTGGGCCCTTCCCAATTTCAACATGGATTGGACATTTTTACCAAAAAAAGGAGCTTCGATGGCGATTTGATCGGGATGATACTCTTCAATTAGCCCCAAGGTTCTTTCGAAAATTTGTTGTAGTTTCAAATAGTGATTGTCGTATTTTTTGAGTTGTAGTTCGTGCATTTGGACAAGTTGCATTTGCCCGTCCTTGACCCGGATTAGCCCAAAACCCATGATGGTGGTTCCTGGGTCAATCCCCAATATTACTTGATCACTATAACTCATCAATGGGAAGAGCCCTAATTTGGATGGGCAAAGCAATTTGGGTGTCTACGTAAATTCCCACATTGGTTTTGGTCGCAGGCAGAGCTTGCGGTAAATTGAGAACAGCTTCCTCCAGCACCCTTTGTAAATCGGGTAAAGCCGTAGCAACAGCATTAGAAATATAGGTTTCCAAAATACTAAAGGATCCAGATTTGTCGATTTTCAACAATACAGAAATGGATGCTTCAACCGGAGCATTGGCCATCAATTCCGCTTCGGCAATGCTCGCTAATAGCTGTTGGGAAATTAGATCTTGAAAACATTCCATTTGCTCCTCCTTTTCCAGGGACTCGCACTCAGGGTAGGTCGGAGGCTGATCGACAGCGGACCAACTGGAGGCTTTTTTGATTTGGGTGCTAGATAGCGTATGAGACTCAAACCAATCGCAGGCATTGGTTCCCATTAAAAGTAAAATGGCGACTGAACCTAAAAAATTTTTTCTTAATTTCATGCAAAACAGCCTTGAAGAATTCCTTAAAAGTACAAACTTTTGTTGAAATGAGGTTTTTTTCATTTTTTTGGACAAATCAACATCATTGCATGGATTTAGTTTTCATCATTACGAGTTTCTTGTTGATTGCTCTGGGTTTTATTGGAAGTTTTGCTCCAGTGATTCCCGGGCCTATTACGGCTTGGTTTGGAATGCTAATACTGTATCAGACTTCTTTTTTAACACCGGATTGGCTGTTTTTGGGAGGAACCCTAGCCATTGCTATACTTGTTTTTGTTTTGGACTATTTTATTCCCATTATCGGAACCAAAAAAATGGGGGGAACCAAAAGTGGGATGATGGGAGCCACCTTAGGACTGCTTTTAGGAATGTTTACATTGGGTCTTTTAGGGCTGTTGATTGGACCTTTTGCTGGGGCTTTTGTGGGGGAATTGATAAATGATGCAAACGATTTTCGCACTGCCCTCAAGGCTGCTATCGGCTCATTGATAGGCTTTTTAACAGGGGTATTCCTAAAGTTTTCGGTTACTTTGATTTTTGCTTTATATTATGTAAAAATCCTATGGAGTAGTCCACTGGAGCTCATTTAGTTATGAGTATCCCAAACTTTTAAAATTCAATCAAACCACAACACTATATTTATTAAATTAACTTTAAGGTGTTTGAGAAAAGGCAAAGCTGTTTCTCTATTTTAAGTCCTGGGGGTACATCATAAACTAATTTTAGATGATTATTTTTGCTATTTTTATAATACCAAGTATGAAATTATTTCTGATCACATTTGTGCTATTAGCAGTTGCCTTTGCCGGTATTGCCATCAAAATATGGGCAAAAAAAGGAGGTGAGTTCTCCGGGACTTGTGCCAGTCAAAGTCCATTTCTAAATAAAAACAACGAGGTGTGCAGTTACTGCGGAAAGCTACCCTCTGAACAGAATTGCCAAAAACCTGTTGATCCGCAACATAACTAACGCTCTTCCACAACCCTCAATGGAAAACATCAAATTGGCCATTAAACGTGCACAAAAGCAAGAACAAAAAGCGTTTCACCAATTGTTCAATTATTATTGGGATTACCTTTATAAGTTTCAACTCAAAAAAACGGGAAATCCACAGCTGGCGGAGGAAGTATCCATACGCACCTTTACCAAAGCTTTCGATCGTATCGATACCTTCAATGACCAATTTGAATTCAAAACTTGGTTGCTGACCATCTCAAAAAACCTATACAGCGATCTGTTGAGAAAAGAAAATAAGAAGTCGGCAGTAAAACCGACCGATTTGTGCGATACTTTTGAAAATCAACTGACAGAAAGCAACCCCTCCCCAGAGGAAATCCTCATCATCAACGAGAAGCTGGAATCCTTACTCAACAAAATTAAATCACTGCATGAGGACTATCGACAGATTTTGCAATTGCGGTTTTTTGAAGGATCATCTTACAAAGAAATCAGCCACAAAATGGATCAACCGATCAACACCATAAAAGTTAAATTACTGAGGGCCAAAAATTTACTCGCTCAAAAAATAGAACAAGATGTGGAAAAAGATTAAAAAATTGGGGCCGGGCTTATTGTTTGCCGGAGCGGCCATCGGAGT
>CAZGUB010000020.1:0-15126 GCA_964528935.1 uncultured Flavobacteriaceae bacterium
CAAAGGGAAAAGTTCCGGAGGGGAACCCTTTACCAAAGACATTTATGTTTACCTTGAGGCTGGATTGGAAATGATAAAAAATGTTTCAAAAAATTGATCTTGGCAAACTGCTGTTTTTGGACATAGAAACCGTTCCCGAAAAAGCAACTTTCGATCAACTTACCGAAGTCGAAAAAGAGCTCTATGCTGCCAAAACCCGTTACCAGCGTACCGAAGATCAAAGTCCGGCGGCTTTTTATGAAAGGGCAGGGATCTGGGCCGAGTTTGGCAAAATCATATGCATCTCCGTGGGCTTTTTTAGCCTCCTTAAGAAAAAGCGAAACTTTAGAATCAAAAGTTTTTTTGGAACCGAAAAAAAACTATTGACCGAATTCAAAACCCTTTTGGAAAACCATTTTAGCAAGCCCTCCCAATTGTTGTGTGCCCACAACGGCAAGGAATTTGACTTTCCCTACATTGCCAGGCGCATGATCATACATGGGATTGACCTGCCCGCCAAGCTGAACTTGTTCAACAAAAAACCCTGGGAAGTCCCCCATTTGGATACCCTTCATCTCTGGCGATTTGGAGACTACAAGCACTATACTTCACTCTCCCTGATGGCCTATGTTTTGGGGGTTCCCACGCCCAAAGACGACATCGACGGGAGTCAGGTCGCGCAGGTCTATTACCAAGACGGAAACTTGGAGCGTATTGTAAATTATTGCGAAAAAGACGTCCTTACCGTTGCCCAAGTGGTCTTGCGATTGCGCAACGAACCCCTATTGAAAGAAGAAGAAATTACCCACTCATGAAGGTCAAAAAGCTACTCTTGGAAATTTCCGGGTTGACCATATCCTCAAAAGAGCGGTTCCTTTTGAAGGGGCTTTCTATGACCATTGCGCCCAATGAGATTGTGGCCATTGTGGGCGAGTCGGGCAGCGGTAAGTCGTTGACAGCTCTTTCCATCTCGGGTTTGTTGTTCGACAGCGGGTTGGAGATAGCTGCCGATCGGATGCGACTGGACCATCAAGATCTTACTGGTTTGTCTCCCAAAGAATGGCAAAGGGTAAGGGGCAGGCAACTGGGCATGATCTTTCAAGAGCCCCAGTCGAGCCTTAACCCCAGTATGCGTTGCGGCCCCCAGGTGATGGAGCGTTTGACACAAAACAAGATCGGGGAGGCCCAGGAGCAGTATGCCAAGGTCTTGGAAGCCTTTGAACAGGTGCAATTGCCACAACCCGAGCGAATTTTTAAAGCTTATCCTCACGAACTGAGTGGCGGTCAAAAGCAAAGGGTGATGATCGCCATGGCCCTGATCGGAACCCCCCGCTTGTTGATCGCCGATGAGCCCACTACCGCTCTAGACGTTACCGTGCAAAAAGAAATTCTAAGTCTCATCAAGGAGCGCCAGGAGGCCCACAAAATGAGTGTTTTGTTCATTTCCCATGATCTGAGTGTCGTCGCCCAGTTTGCCCATAGGGTCTTGGTCATGCATCAGGGACAACTGGTCGAAAGCGGAACAGTGTCCCAGATCTTCAACAAGCCACGGCATCCCTATACCCAAGGACTACTCTATGCCCGTCCCCGTCCCGAAAAACGCCTGAAACGCTTGCCGACCGTCAGCGATTTTACCGAAAAGCATAAAACTTTTGCTGCCGTTTCCAAAGCGACAAGAGCCAAGAGGCACCAAACGCTTTACGCTCAAGAACCTTTGTTGACTGTGCGAGATTTGGTCAAAGAATACCCCTTGTCCCGCCATTGGTTTAGGGAAAACCAGACGCTCAAAGCGGTGAATCGCGTGAGTTTCGAGCTCTATCCGGGGGAAACGTTGGGCTTGGTGGGCGAGTCGGGTTGTGGCAAATCGACCATCAGCAGGGCGTTGGTCCATCTGGATCCGCCCACGGCGGGAGACATCCGCTACAAAGGACGGTCTTTGATAGGCCTCAAGCCCCAAGATTTGCGCGAAATCCGAAAAGAAATACAGTTGGTTTTTCAAGATCCTTTTGCGGCCTTGCATCCGCTAAAAACCATAGGCGAAGCCATTGCCGAACCCCTGTATGTTCACCGATTGGTAAGTGGAAAAGCGGCTCGAAAACAAAGGGTTTTGCAGTTGTTGGAGCAGGTAGGCTTGGAAGCGGATCATTACAGTCGTTATCCCCACCAACTTTCGGGAGGGCAACGTCAGCGTGTGGTCATCGCCAGGGCCTTGGCGACACAGCCTCGCTTGCTGCTCCTCGATGAGTCTGTGGCGGCCTTGGACATCTCTGTCCAGGCACAGGTGCTCAACTTACTCAACGACCTCAAGGAGCAACTGCAGCTGTCCTACCTCTTTATCTCCCACGACCTGAATGTGGTCAAGTATATGGCCGACCGCATCATGGTAATGCAAAATGGAGTTTTGGTAGAAGAGTCAGAAGCCGATGAGCTGTATTTTCACCCACGCCAAGGCTATACGCAGCAACTGATCGCCGCTTTGCCCAAGATATAGTTTTCTATCCCAGCCCAAAATTCTCCAAAAATTAGTAGTTTTATGTTTCCCAAAAATTACTGCTGCCATGAATTGGTTTTGGTTCCGTTATTTTTTGTGATAGAAGGAATAACAACACCATAGTGTTTGGCCGATGGTATTGGGAGACTAAACACCCTAAAGGGGGGCATATACAGGAGTTGGCAACATGCAAAAAGCCAACCGCATAAACAGCACATTTGGTTTTTCCAACCGCAAAAGCCAACGCTCAAAAAACCAAAAGAGCTGTTTTTTGCCAACGCTTGAATGAAATGATGAAAACCATAATTGGAATTAAAATAATGAATGTATTTTAAGCAGAAAAACAAAAATAGAATATGAAGATAACCGAAAAGCTACTGACTGAATTACAAAACCGACAAAAAGTTGGTAGCCGAAGAGGTGTTCATTTAAATGCAATCACAGGACGTTCAAGATATAAATTTGACATAACCAGACTTTCTCACATTGATGAAAATCTTCCTCAAAATTTCATAAATGCTTTACTTTCAGAGCCGTGGCCATCATTTTTAAAAAAGCCAAAAGACCATCATGTGGGTCAAACTGCTAGCCGGATGCTGATCATAGACCGTCCCCCCTAAGGTGCCGGATTGGGGATGTCTTCATGAATTTGGTTGATGGCATCGATGATGTCCGGTGCGAGTTTGATTTTGTAGGTATCAATATTTTCTTGGAGTTGTTCCATGGTGGTGGCTCCGATAATATTGGAGGTCACAAAACTGCGGTCGTTGACAAAAGCCAGGGACAGTTCCGTCAGGGAGAGGCCTACTGCCTCGGCCAGCTGCGCATAGCGTTCGGTTGCCTCGAAGGATTTTTTTCCACTGTATCGCGAAAACCTTTCAAAAAGTGCCAACCGGCTTAGTGGGGGCATTTTTCCGTTTCGGTATTTTCCGGAAAGCACGCCAAAAGCCAGGGGGGAATAAGGTAAAAAGCCCACATTTTCGCGCTGGCAAACCTCTAAACCGCCCACCTCAAACAGACGGTTGAGCAGGGAGTAGGGATTTTGGACGGTTATCATTTTGGTGGCGGGGCTTTTGGCGGCTTGCAAAAAGCGCATGATCCCCCAAGGGTTTTCGTTGGACAGGCCGATGTATCGAATTTTTCCCGCTTTGATGTGGATTTCTAAAGCGTCGAGAATTGCTTCAAAGTTTTCTTTCCACTGTTCCTTGGGGTCGTGGTTGTAGCCGCGTTGTCCAAAAAAATTGGTATTTCGCTCGGGCCAGTGCAACTGGTAGAGGTCTATATAATCTGTCTTGAGCCGTTTGAGGCTTTTGTGAAGGGCTTCCTCGATGTGGGCTTTGCTAAAACTGGGATTTTTGCGAATGTGTTGGGTAAAATCCTTGGGTCCTGCAATTTTGGAGGCCAGAATGATTTTGTCGCGATGACCGGTTTTTTGAAACCAGCTTCCGATGATGGTTTCGGTAGCCCCTTGTGTCGGACTTTCGGGCGGCACGGGATAGAGCTCGGCGGTGTCGAAAAAGTTGATCCCTTGATCCATGGCGTAGTCCATTTGTTCGTGGCCTTCGGCTTCGGTATTTTGCTTGCCCCAGGTCATGGTGCCCAAGCAAATTTTGCTCACCTTGATGTCGGTGTTTGGCAAAAGATTGTAATCCATTTTTTAGTCGAGTGTATTAATGATTTGCCTGATTTCATCCAGTTGTGGACTGAGCACCACCTCGATTCTTCGGTTGGCGGCACGTCCTTGCTGGGTGGAATTTGGAGCAATGGGCAGGTATTCCCCTCTCCCGGCGGCGGTGAGGTTTTGGGGAAGGATTTGGGGATTTTCGAGCAATAGGTTTACGATGGAGGTGGCGCGTTTGGTAGAGAGGTCCCAGTTGCCCTTTAGGGGGCCTCTGCCGCTGTAGGGGACGTTGTCGGTATGGCCTTCGATGAGCACTGCGATATCGGGATTTTCGGCCAGTACATTCCCCAGCCTTTCGATGGCAGTTTTTCCTTGGGCCTCTACCGTCCAGCTACCGGATTTGAACAAGAGTTTATTTTCCATGGAAACGTAAACCTTGCCGTCTCGGGCCTCGACGGTGAGGCCTTTGTCTTCAAAGTTGAGCAAGGCGTTGGAGAGTTTCTCTTTGAGCTCACTCATGGCTTGCTTTTGGCGACTGATCAGGCCTTCCAGCTCCTCTACGCGGGCCATACGGTCGGCCAGTTCGTTTTCTCTTTGAGCAATTTTTTCCATCAGGCCTTCATTTTCGGCAATGCGTTTTTTGAGCGCACTTTCGCTGTTAAGTTTGAGCAGGTCCAAAGACGATTCTAGTTTTTCGACCAGCTGTTGTTTCAGGTTGAGACTGTCTTCGGTTGCGTCTAGACTATTTTGCGTGGTGACCAATTTTTCTTTCAAATCCTTGACCTCAGCTTTTAGGGTTTCGATGCTTTGGCTCTGGCGATTGTAGTCGTCTTTGAGTGTGGCATATCGGGATTCGAGATCGTTGAAAACCCGATTGGAAACGCAGGCATTTAGGCTAAAGGCAATAAGGACAAAGGCGATGATTTTTTTCATGATGAAGGGTTAAAATTTGAGTTCCAAGCCTACGGGACAATGGTCAGAATGTCTGGCGTCGGGCAGGAGGTATGCACGTTGGATATTTTGTTTGAGGTTGTCGCTGACCAGGTTGTAGTCGATGCGCCACCCTTTGTTGTTGTTTCTGGCGTTGGCCCGGTAGCTCCACCAGCTGTATTGGTAGGGTTGGGGGTTAAGGTGACGAAAAGAGTCCACAAACCCGTTATTCATAAATCGGTCGATCCACGCCCTCTCTTCGGGCAGAAAGCCGGAAACGTTTTTGTTCCGCACGGGGTCGTGAATATCGATGGCTTGGTGACAGATATTGTAGTCGCCACAGATGACCAATCGGGGATGTTTTTTTCTGAGCTGATCGATATAAGCCTGAAAATCGTCCATAAACTTGAACTTGTAATCGAGGCGGTCGAGATTGGTTCCCGAGGGGAGGTAGAGGCTGATGACGGAAACCTCATGGAAATCGGCACGCATGACCCTGCCTTCGAAGTCTATGTGAGGGATTCCGGTGCCTTGCTCTACGTTGAGGGGTTTAGTTTTGGTGAGAATGGCAACTCCACTATATCCTTTTTTCTGAGCAGAGTGCCAGTGGTGTTCATAGCCCAATTGTTCAAAAATGGAAGTATCTACCTGTTCTTTCAAAGCTTTGGTTTCTTGCAGGCAAAGGATATCGGGTTGTGCTGCTTGAAGCCAGTCGGCAAAACCTTTGTTGAGGGCTGCTCGGATGCCGTTGACGTTGTAAGAAAGGATTTTCAATCTTAGTTTTTTACCAAATATAAAAAAACACTGGCGGAGTCAAAATTGAAAATTACCTTCATAAGGAGAAGATTTTAAAGCTTTTTCAACAATTCGCTCATGGAGAGTTTTTCGTTGAGCATTTTTCCTAAAGCTTCAATGGCAATACGCTCTTGGGTCATGCTATCTCGGTCCCTCAGGGTCACGGTTTGGTCTTCTAGGGTCTGGTGATCTACCGTAACACAGTAGGGGGTTCCCAACGCATCTTGTCTTCGGTAGCGTCTTCCTACGGCATCTTTTTCATCATAGGCCACCGTAAAATCCCACTGCAGATCGTGAACCACTTGCCGAGCGACATCGGGCAGTCCGTCTTTTTTGACCAAGGGCAAAACGGCCAACTGGGTGGGAGCCAAGAAGGGGGGGAGTCTCAGTACGGTGCGCGAGGAACCGTCTTCTAGTGTTTCTTCTTGGAGGGATTTGGAAAATACGGCCAGAAACATGCGATCCAGCCCTATGGAGGTTTCTACCACATAGGGTACATAGCTTTGGTTCCTTTCGGGGTCGAAATATTGTAGTTTTTTTCCGGCGTATTTTTCGTGGTTGCCCAAGTCAAAATCGGTGCGGGAGTGTATGCCTTCGAGTTCTTTGAATCCAAAGGGAAAGTTGAATTCGATGTCGGTAGCGGCATCGGCATAGTGGGCCAATTTTTCGTGGTCGTGAAAGCGGTAGTTGTCATCGCCCATTCCAAGTGCTTGGTGCCATTTCAGGCGTTTTTCCTTCCAATATTCATACCATTGTTTTTGGGTACCGGGAGGGATAAAAAATTGCATTTCCATTTGTTCAAACTCTCTCATACGAAAGATAAATTGACGGGCGACAATTTCGTTTCGAAAGGCTTTTCCCACTTGAGCGATTCCAAAGGGAAGTTTCATTCTACTGGTTTTTTGAACGTTGAGAAAATTGACAAAAATCCCTTGGGCGGTTTCTGGGCGCAAATAGAGATCCATGGCGGTATCGACAGAGGCACCTAGTTTGGTGCCAAACATGAGGTTGAACTGTTTTACATCGGTCCAGTTACGAGACCCCGACTCGGGGCAGGCGATTTGCAGTTCTTCGATCAGTGCTTTGACGTCTGCCAAATCTTCTTTTTCTAGCGACTGTCCCATGCGTTTGCGGATGCTGTCTGCTTTGGCTTGGTATTCCAAAACCCTGGGATTGGTGGACAGAAATTGTCCCTTGTCAAAATTGTATCCAAAGCGTTTGGCAGCTTTAGTAACTTCTTTGTCGATTTTGGCTTCGATTTTGGCCACATGCTCTTCGACCAGTACATCGGCACGGTATCTTTTTTTGGAGTCTTTGTTGTCGATTAGGGGGTCGTTGAAGGCATCGACGTGGCCGGAGGCTTTCCAAGTGGTGGGATGCATAAAGATGGCAGCATCGATTCCAACAATATTTTGGTGGAGTTGCACCATGGCTTTCCACCAGTAGTCGCGTATATTTTTTTTGAGGGCAGCCCCGTTTTGACCGTAGTCGTAAACCGCACTCAAACCGTCGTAAATTTCACTAGATTGGAAGATGAAACCATACTCTTTGGCATGGGAAATCACTTTTTTAAAGAGATCGGACTGTTGCATAGTAGGGCAAAAATAAGTCTTTTTCGTATTTTTAGAGAGCCTTGAATCTTTTTCGATGAAAAATTTAATCTTACCGCACTGGGAGGCTTTGGTTTCGCTTTTTTTCCTCGACTGTGTCCAGGATGTATGGATCCGCTATGGGGCGCGGAAAAAGGGATTTGCTTTGCTTGTCAAATGTCTCTGCCGCAAACGGATCACCATTTGGATTATGAAAATGTATTGTGGGAAAAACTCAACCGACATATGCCGGTTTCTCGGGCAGTGGCCTTGTTTGATTTTCAAAAATACGGAAAGGTAGAGTCTTTGTTGCACCAGTTGAAGTACAACGGTCAAGAGCAAATCGGGAGCTTTATAGGAGATTGGCTGGGGCCGGAGCTCAAAGAATCTGGCGTATTCGAGAAGGCCCAAGCGGTATTGCCCCTGCCGCTCCATCCCCGACGACTCAAGCGGCGGGGGTTCAATCAAGTGCGACTTTTCTCAGAAAGTTTGGCAAGGCATTTGGGACTTCCACTGGTCGACGATCTGGTGTATCGAAAAAAAGAAACCAGACAATTGGCCAAATTGGGAGAAGCAGACCGATGGAAGGAGGTAGCATCGGCATTTGAGGTACACAAAAACCACAATTACCAATCCCTACATTGGTTGTTGGTGGACGATGATATCACTAAGGGAGCAACCTTGGTGAGCTGTGGATCTTCGATTTTGGAGACCGTAGGGGGCAGCATCAGCATTGTCTCCCTTGCCAGTAGGTTGTCTTGAGAATATTGCTTTATTTTGCTGGGTCAATAGCTGTAAATGAGAAAAATTGGAACGTATATCTTCTTCTTTTGGGTGGCGATTTTCACGCTTCAATGTGCCCGCAGAAGCACTCCAACCGGGGGGCTAAAAGATACGCTACCTCCGGTGATGACCCATGCCTCACCCAAAATGAATACCGTATTTTTTGACCAAGAAAAAATCACCATCACATTTGACGAATACATCAAATTAGACAACATCGCCAAGCAGCTGATTATTTCTCCACCGCTGGAATCCAATCAATACAAGATCAAACCTCAAGGTACGGTTTCCAAAAAAATACAGATCGAATTGTTGGACTCTCTGCGGGGAAATACCACCTATACTTTCAATTTTGGCGAAAGCATCGCAGACAACAACGAGGGCAATCTGTTGCCTTTTTTTCAGTATGCTTTGTCTACCGGTCCTATTATTGATTCATTGGAAATACGGGGTACAGTAACCGATGCCTTCAACCGCATTACAGAGCCCTATACCTCCATCCATTTGTATCCTGTAGACAGCACTTTTTCCGATTCTACCATTTTCGAGAAAAAACCATTTTACGCCACCAGCACCTTGGACTCTATTGTTTACCACTTCAAAAATCTGAGGCCGGATACCTATGAAATCATAGCAATCAAAGATGTGGGGGGAAACTATTTGTTCGATCAAAATGTAGATAAGATTGGTTTTTTGGATGCACCGATTACCCTGCCACAGGACAGCATCATCAATTTCAGAATTTTTAGGGAGATTCCCAACCTGTTTTGGTCCCGCCCTTTTTTCATTAATCAAAACCAAATCGGTTTCGGCTATTATGGAGAAGCCGACCCGGCAGCTATTGTAGTCAAAAGCGATGTCCCCAGTAATTTTAGGTATTTGATCAATCGAAATCGGGAAACCGACACTTTAAACTTCTGGTTTCGCGGGCCAAAATTGGATTCGCTTCAGTTTGGAATCAAAGAAAAGGACACCACCAAAATGTACACCATCAAGTTTAAGGAGGTGGATCGAGATTCCCTAGAAATCAAAGCGATGTCCAAGGGATACATCGAGCTTTTAGACAGTTTCAAAATAGAATCGAATTTGCCTTTGGTCAAAGTCAATCTGGATTTAATCAATATTAGAGGGTTGGATTCTGTGGCCATTCCATTCAAGGCATCCTTGGATAAAAACTTCGATCAACTGTCTTTTTTTTATGATTGGCTGCCCAATGACAATTACAAAATTGAGCTTTTACCCAATGCTTTAGCAGATTTTTGGGGTACCTCGCACGATACTTTGCGCTATGCGGTCAAGACCCGAAAGATAGAAGACTACGGAAACATTTATTTACAAATTCTTCGCGAAGACAAGGATCCATTCATTTTGGAATTGGTCGACCTCAAAGGAAATTGCTTGCGGCGCTTCGAAGATGCCAACGAGATGGATCTCTACGAGTTCAAGTATCTTTTGCCAGGTAATTATCTGTTTCGATACATCAGAGACCAGAATGGCAATAAAAAATGGGATACCGGAAATTACCTAAAAAAAATACAGCCTGAAATGGTTTATTATTCTCCTGACACCATAGAGTTGCGGGCCAACTGGGAAGTAAATCAGCGGCTGAAAATACCCTCCGAAGTTCGGCTAAAACCTAAAGTCGATTCTTTTGAAGTTTCAAATTAGTCGTATCTTTAAACAAAAAAACAATGGGAGTAGGAAATATCGTTTTGGCTTCGTTCTTGGTCTGTGTTGTGCTCGGTGTGGTGGCCGTGATTCAGTCGAGACTCTAATTGGGTTCTGCCACTTTTTCAAAGCCTTGTACCCCTTGCACGGTGGTATATTTCATGGTGTATTTTTTATCGGGATTGATGATCTTATAACAAGACTGTACGGCCAGTGTCGCTTCGTGAAAACCACAAAGGATCAATTTTAGTTTGCCGGGATAGGTATTGACATCGCCCACGGCAAAAATTCCGGGAATATTGGTTTGGTAATCCAAGGCGTGATTGACGCTGATGGCATTTTTTTCGATTTCTAATCCCCAGTTGGCGATGGGGCCTAGCTTTGGAGAAAGGCCAAACAGTGGAAGCCAATAATCTGAGGCGAGAGTTTTGGGTGCCCTGTCTTTTTGGTGTAGCTCTAGGGATTCGAGCCTTTGGCTTCCCGAAACTTTTTTGATTTCGGCATGGGTGTAGAGTTCTATTTTCCCTTTTTCTTGTAATTGAAAGACACGGTCTACCGAGTCTTTGTGTGCCCGAAACATGTCTGACCGGTGAACCAGCCCTACGGGCAGGCTGCCGTGCTCGGCAAAGTAGATGGCCCAGTCCAGAGCCGAGTCGCCCCCTCCGGAGATAAACAAGCGTTGGTCCAAGAACGTTTCCGGTTCTCTGACCATGTATTCGATTCCTTTTTTTTCAAATTGCGACAGGTTTTCTACCAGCGGTTTCCTGGGTTCAAAGCTACCCAGCCCTCCGGCAATGATGACGGTGGGGGCTTGGTGCCGGGTGCCTTCGCTGGTGGTAACCATAAAGGTTCCGTCTTCTTGCTTTTCGATTTTTTCTGCCCTTTCGCCTAGGGTAAATCCCGGTTGGAAAGGTTCGGCTTGTTTTTCCAGATTGTCGATGAGGTCTCCAGCCAGTATACTGGGAAAACCGGGAATGTCATAAATGGGTTTTTTGGGATAAATTTCTTTGAGTTGCCCTCCGATTTGTGGGATGGCATCGATCACATGACAATGGAGTTTCATGAGTCCTGCTTCAAAAATTGTAAACAGTCCTACAGGTCCTGCTCCGATGATGATGATGTCGGTTTTGATCATTTTTTATGGAATTAGTGATTCGGTGATTTTGTTCATTGCTTTGACCTTGTGTTGAAAATCGCCTTTTAGGGTCTTTCTGTATTTCCTTAGGCTTTCTAGCAGTGGATCTATTTCTTCGGGTAGGATTTCTTCCAGCCATTGTCTGATACGCTTGGCCAAGGTCGGGGATTTTCCGTTGGTAGAAATGGCAATTTTTAGCTGGCCTTTGGTGACGATGGCTCCCATGTAAAAGTCGCATTGGTCGGGGGTGTCCGCCACATTGACCAGAAGGTTTCTTTTTTTGCAGTCTTTGTTGATTTTGAGGTTTATCTTTTCTGAGTCTGTCGCGGCAATGACGATGTTTTTGTTTTTCAAATAACGGGAGTGGTATTTTTTTTGAATCACCCTTACGGGTTTGTCTTGGATAAAAACGAGGGTCTCCGGTCTGACCATAGGAGCCAAAAGTGTTACTTGGGCTTTAGGGCTGGACTTGAACAAAAACTGTAATTTTTCCAAAGCGACATAACCACCTCCTACCACTAAAAATTGCAGTTGGTGGGCTTTTAGAAAAATGGGATAGAGGGTATTCATAGGGCTACAATGACTTGTTTTTCGACCAAGTTTTTGTATTGGGTCACGGGGTCTTGGGCGGCGGCTCCAAAAATGAGCACTGCGGGGTTGTCTATTTTGAAGAGCTTGACTTGGGCTACGATGGTGTCCAAATCTGCCAGCAGGGATTTTTCTGCGGCCGTGGTTCCGTTTTGGATCACAGCTACGGGATGGTTGCCTGCCTTGTGCCGTTTGAATTGTGCTACGATTTCGGGAAGAAAGCGCATACCCATGAGTACCACTACGGTTGCGCTAGATTGGGCCGCCAAAGCGATATCGGACGATAATTTTCCGCATTTGGTGTGGCCTGTGACTACCCAAAAGCTTTCGTGTGCTGCTCTTTTGGTGAGGGGGATTTGGTGTTGTGCTGCAATGCCACTGTAGGAGGCAATTCCCGGGACAACAGCCGTGGGAATCTGTGCATCTTGAGCAACTTTTAGTTCTTCGCAGGCCCTGCCAAAAACCAAAGGATCTCCCCCTTTTAACCTTACCACATCGAGCCCTTTGTTGGCATAGAAGAGAATTAACCCGTTGATTTGTTCTTGGGTTTTTTTGACAAATCCCCTTCTTTTTCCGACAAATATCTTGTGAGCATCGGGGTTGTATTCCAGAAGCGCCGGGTTGATCAACGCATCATAAAGGATCACATCGGCATGCCGGATGGCTTTGAGTCCCTTGAGGGTCAACAGATCGGGGTCGCCGGGACCGGCTCCCACAAGGCTAAGGGTTCCTTTATTCGACGGGGACATGACAATGGTTTTCGATCCACAACAGCAGGGGTTGGGTTTGTTCTACATAGTTTTTCGAAAAAGCAGGGAAAGGTTTTTCCTTTTGTATTCTGAGAACTTCTTCTTTGTAGGTTCTTCCGGTTTTTTGGGCGTATTGGGGATATTCCCGGTCAAAAGCATCGATGATGGAGGCGTGGCTGTTGATCTTGGCATCGCTTCTGGTCAAAATGGCTTTGGCAGCTTTGATTCTGGCATTGTAGGCGTGGTAAACGGCATCGGAGAAACGGTTTTCCAGTTGGGCTTCTCGGGCCCATTCAAAAGCCTCCTGCGCATCGAACAGTAAGGTTTGAACCAGGTCAATGGTTACTCCGGCACACTCGCCGATGCCGATCGCTTTTTCGTATTTTTCCTTGACGCCCCAATCGATAAAGTCATCGTTGGTCAGTTGGTTTACCTCGCTGTAGTGTTTGAGGTTTTGGTAAAAATAGTCTTGCGTTTGGCGGTCGTAATAGGCCAAAAAGTCTTCCTCCTTTTGTCGATGGTTTTCAAAGTCGTCCAAAATCCAGCAAAGTACCGCAGGGGTTCTTTTGGCGGGGACTTTCAGGACTTTGTCGGCAAACCTACCGGTTCCGTTGCCCAATACGCCGCCGCCCAGGAGTATTTGGGTAGCTGGAGCAATTTTTCCGTTGGATTTTACGGTCATGCCTTGGAATCCTATTTGGGCCAGTGTATGTTGTCCACAGGCGTTCATACACCCGCTGATTTTGATGTTGATTTTGTGTTTTTCGATCAGGGAGGAGTATTCTTTCTCGATGATTTCTTGAAGTACTTTGGCCAGCCCCATGCTACTGGCGATGCCTAGGTTGCAGGTGTCGGTACCTGGGCAAGCCACAATGTCGTTGAGACGCTGAAATCCGGGTCTGTCCAATTTGAGTTTTTTTAGGGCGAGGTACAGTGCCGGGAGGTGTTCCTTTCTGACGTCTCTCAGCAATACGCTTTGACCGTAGGAAAAGCGGTTGTCATCTCCGGTAAAGTTTAGCATCACTTTGGCGAGGGCTCTGGCTTTTTTTGTGGATAAATCGCCTACCGTAATGGGGACGCCTACGGCAAAATAACCTTTTTGCTTTTGGGGGTAAAGGTTGGTTGTTTTCCAGACCTCGTATGCGGGATCGTTTATTTTTGGGATTTCTTGGTTTTGGTACAGTGGTTTTTTGAGGGCTCTTGGAGAGTCTGGTATGGAAAATGTGGATGCGGGCAATCCGTTCTCCTCGGTTTGTACCCAATCCAAAAACGTTTCTAAACCGACTTCTTTGATTAAAAATTTTAGTCTTGCCTTGTTGCGGCGGTTGCGTTCGCCGTGACGGTCAAAGGCTCTGAGGACGGCTTCGCTAAAGGGAAGGATACGTTCGGTTTCTAGGAAGTCAAAAATTTGATGGGCACCCATGGGTTGGGAGCCGATTCCACCGCCTAAAAATACGCTGAAACCTTTTTTGCCGTTTTTTATTTTGGGAATGAATCCCAAATCGTGGATAAAGGTCATGGCTTGATCTGCGGAGGAGCTGGAAAAGGCCACTTTGAACTTACGACCCATTTCCTGACAAACAGGGTTTCTGAGGAAGTACTCAAAAAAGGCGTGGGCATAGGGGCTAGGGTCAAAAGCTTCGTTGGGGTCAACTCCGGCAAAGATGGAAGCGGTAACGTTTCGTACGGTGTTGCCGCAAGCTTCTCGAAGGGTAATTTGGTCTTTTTCCAATTGGGCCCACAACTCGGGGGTGCGATCTAATGGGACATAGTGGAGTTGTACATCTTGGCGGGTGGTGATGTGGAGGTTGCCTGAGGCAAATTCATCCGAAACATCGGCCATACGAAGGAGCTGCCGGGCGGTAAATTTCCCCAAGGGAAGTTTGATGCGGATCATCTGGACGCCCTGTTGGCGTTGTCCATAGACACCTCTGGCCAGCCGGAGGCTTCTGAATTTTTCCTCATCTATTTTTTGATGGTGAAAGGCGTGGATTTTTTTTTCTAAATCCAGAATGTCTTTTTCGACAAGGGGGTTTTCGATTTCTGTTCTGAAGCTTTGCATATTTTTATTGTATAAAGCCTACACCGGCGGTGTTGTTGGTTTGGGGATCGATTAGGATGAAGGCTCCTAAGTTCTTGTTGATGTGATAGGGGGCATAGAGTAGGGGCTGTGCCGTTTGGAGGTTTACTGTTCCAATATCGTTCAGGGAAAGCCGGGTGGTGGGAACAGATTTCCAAGCGTTCCAATCCATTTTGGAGGTGATATCATTGACCTTTACCAAGCTTTTGTTTACGCCCTGTTGGAGCCAATATTTACCGTTTGGATTAAGGTCATTGGATTGCATCCAACAGATTTTGGCCTGTATTTGTTTGTCGGTTTTCAGTCGATGATTGGTTTTGACCAATGTGTTGCCTCTGGAGGCGTCTATTTCGTCTTCGAGCAGTAGGGTTGCGTTTTCACCGGCAATGAGAGTATTTTTTTCTTTTCCATATTTTTCTATAGATTTGATGGTGCTTTTTTGACCGGAAGGAAAAACTTCGATGGCATCCCCGGGGCTAAAGGTTCCGCTTTTGATTTTACCGGCAAAGCCGCGGTAGTCGTGGTATTTCTCTGTTTTGGGACGAATCACGTATTGAACTTGCAGGCATGCGTCTTGAGATGGATCTGTTTGGAGGGGCAAAGATTCAATCAAGGTCAAAAGGTCTGGGCCCTTGTACCAAGGCATGTGATGCCCTTTTTGGATCACGTTGTCTCCCTTTAGGGCAGAAACAGGAATGAAGTTTACTTTTGGGTTCCA